>CAMZEW010000064.1:0-9616 GCA_947305875.1 uncultured Lachnoclostridium sp. | reverse complement strand
AGCACATCGAGACCGAATGTCCGAAGGAAATCATTGTCGTGCAGTACAAGCGCGATGGTCATGTCCTGTTTGGTCACATCCTTGTCGGTCGCAAGGGCGCAGAAAACCACGACAACACCGATCAGGGCAGTCAGAAGAAACACCCCGAGAAAGTATTGCGGCAGAATCTTAAGCGTTCTCTTTTCTTCCATCCGGATCAGGGTTCCGGTCAGTTTCATGCGCGCTCCTTGCTCCGAAGCCGGAATATATTCCGGCCGTCAGAAAAGATCATTCAGATATTTGAGATAGGTTTCCAGGTTTTCTTTTACTTCGTCACGGAAGTCCTTCCATTGTTCCCCGCTCATGAGGTTCACGTCAAGCAGAGTCGCGGGCGGTTTAATCGAGAAGGAATCTTTCTTCTCCGACACGGTGAACTTCCACGTCAGGTTGAGCGTCGCCCCGGAGAAGGTGTCCCAGAATTTCATCTTGCGGAAATTCATTTCGTATTCATCTTTCGGGGAAACGGTTCCTTCCGCTTCCATGCCTCCGACCGAAACGCCGTCCCAGAAGGTCTTCGCGGTCACCTCGATGCGTTTGGCTTTCGTATCATAGTTGCTTTGGATGAGAATTGCGTATTCCTCTTCGCCTATTGTCAGGGAACCGTCCCAGCGGGAACGGATTCCGTATGCGTTCTTCGCGGTATTCTTGGAAATCATAAGCGTTACCGGCGTATTTCCGATGCCGACCCGGACGCGTGCCGTGAAATGGTCCTGCGGGTCCGCGTCTCCGCTCGCATCGTAGGAAAACTCAATCGGAACAACGGTTCCGCGGAAATCAAGTTCCGTCGAGAAGGATAATGAAATCAGTTCGCCGCGCCTTGTAATATACAGCATGGCTTCAACCGTTTCCATGCCGGCTGCCGGTTTGAAATCGCCCTTCGAAAGGCCGGTCACCGCGCGGACGCGCTTGCAGATTTCCTCCGTGTCGATTTCGGCGTGATATCCGTAACACAGCACATGCTCGCCGCCGATATGGAACTTCTTCTGCACTCTTCGGCCCGACGCATTCTTCGCCTCGGAAAAGCGGATTTTCGCAAGAAGCTCGTCCATCGCTTTGTCGTATCCCTTTCCGAGATACTGAATCGGCGAGTCGCTGCTTATAAGCTGCCTCAGGATCGCAATAATCTTGTACCGTTCAAGAACCGTGCGGACCTTGTCCTTTGTCTGCTGCCGGCTTTCCTCCGGAAGCAGATTCCATCCCTCGTTCTGATACCAGTTCCCGAACAGTTCCGTATAGGCAAATGTCAAACCTTCCTCCGCAAGTCTCGGGGAAGAGACCGTCAGCGTTTCCGTATCGCCCCAGAAACGGAACAGCACAATCCGGATGCTGCTGAGGGCGGCCGCCAGCTTCGCATGGAAGCCCTGGTCTTTGCGGGATTCCACGGTGACTCCGACGCCGATTCCGGAAGGAATGTCTTCGGGTTCCATCCCGAGAAGCCCGATCAGGTTATAAAGGTCCGTTCCCTCCGCCGCCGTGAAGGATTCCACGGCGAGCACCGTATCGAGAAGGAAATCGCGGCTTTCAAGCCGTTTCCGGACGGAATCGAGTCCGAGCGCCTTCATTAACGGGTCTCCTCCGCCGAAGCTGTCTGTCACGGCGTCCTTGATGGCCGCGCGGCAGAACGCACCGGGTTCCTTCGGACGGAAGCGGATAATCAGGACAATCGCCGCAACAATCAAAAGAAGCCCCGCCGGAATAATCCACCGGAGCGGGGTCGACTTCTTCTTTTTCACTTTTCCTTCATAAGCGGCGTAGCCGTTCTCATCGAAAGGGGGCCGCGAGATATATCCGTCCATAGCTTCCCTTCCTAGGTAATCGCCTTAAGAAGCGCATCTCCGCGGAGAGACGGGTCCTCCTCGTGGAACACGCCCTGTTTCATAATCAGTATGCGGTCACACAGATCAAGCTCCTGCTCGTCGTGCGTCGTAATCAGGATGATTCCGTTCCGTTTCTTGTACTCCTCCATATAATGGCGGATGGATGCCTTACAGAGAAGATCGAGAGCCGCGCTCGGCTCGTCCATGATCAGAACGGGCGGATCGGTCGCAACCGAGCATCCGATGCTCAGACGCTTCTTCATTCCGCCGGACATGTTGGAAACCTTCACGTTAATGAATTCCTTAATGCCGAGCATCGCAAGGACGCCGTTCTCCAGTTCCTCGTCCATATCGTAAGGGCTGTCGCAATACCAGAGGCGGAGATTGTCCCTCGCCGTCAGCTCCGGAATCAGCGGATTCTCCTGCGGCACATACCCGACAATCCGCTCGCGCTCCTTCGCCTCGCGGAACAGGTCGTGTCCGAATCCGTGAAATTCGCCGGAATCCGGGCGCAAAGTGCCCGCAAGAATGGAAAGCAACGTCGATTTGCCGCAGCCGTTCGCGCCGGCAATCGCAATGCATTCACCCTGCTTGGCGGAGAAGCAGATGTCGTTAAGCACCTGCTTCTTTCCGTATCGTTTGGAAATATGCGAAACTTCAATCATAGGTTTACTTCAAAGCAGCGAAAAGCATTACAACCATGGCCAGTACCAGAATTATGGCAAGAACCCGGACGATAACGACCTGATTCTTCTTGCTGAAAAAGTTCATCTTTCATTCCTCCTTCGTCCCTGAATGACTATTCTAATAATATATGATATCTGCGTGAAATGCAAGGTTTACGTTCGGCTTTCCCAAACCTCCACACGCGTTGCAAAGCGGTTCATTACCTGCCGGTCATGCGTGATGAAAAGGTAGGTCAGGCTGCATTGGTCATGTAACTTCGCAAGCAAGGAAAGAATCTGCTCCTGAACGGTTACGTCAAGCGCGGAAACAGGTTCGTCAAGCACCAGAATATCGGGTTTGGACATCAGCGCCATACCGATTGCAACGCGCTGCCGCTGTCCGCCCGAAAGATCGGTAATCTTCCGCTCCGCAAAATCCTCCGGAAGTCCGATTGCGGCAAGCATCTCTTTGGCCTTTTCCCCGCGTTCCGCCTTCGGCACTTTCCGGATCCGAAGCGGTTCCTGTAAAAGCCACTCCACCGAACGGGACGGATTCAGGCTTCCGTAAGGATCCTGAAATACCATGCCGACCGTTCCGCCGAGCTCAATCGTCCCGACAACCGGCTTCAAAAGCCCGCACAGACACTTTGCAAGCGTTGATTTGCCGGAGCCGCTCCGCCCGACGATGCCGTACACTTCGCCTCTGTGAACGGACAGGTTGTAGTTTTCAAGCACCTTGGTCCGGTAATTAAGCGGATTCCTTCCGCGCTTCCTGCCGAAATACATATGCAGATGCGATACCTTTACAATCTCTTCCGAGTCCTTCGGAATCGTCATCGAGGAAGCGAAATCCGCACCTTTCGATGCCGCGATCAATGCCTTCGTATAGTCTTCCTTCGGTTCCGTGAAGACCTGCTCCGCGCTACCCTCCTCCGCAATGAGACCGTCATGGAATACCATCACGCGGTCGCAGATGCGGCGCACAATCCCGAGGTCGTGCGAGATAAACAGAATCGCCGTTTTATACTTCTTCTGAAGGTGCGTAAGCAGCGCAAGAATCTGCTCCTGTGTCTCCTGATCAAGCGCCGTCGTCGGTTCGTCGCAGATCAATACCTTCGGGTGATTGAGCATTGCCATAGCAATCATGATGCGCTGCCGCTGCCCGCCGGACAGCTTCGCCGGATAGCTCGAAAGAATCCGTTCGGTGTCGGTCAGATCGACCTCCAAAAGCGCGTCGTTAAGCCGCTTCTCAAGCGCCTCGGGCTCCCATGTTTTCTCGCCGTGCGTCAGCATCTCTGCCATTTGCCGCCGGATCTTCATCGAAGGATTCAGTGAGGACATCGGCTCCTGGAAAACCATCGCGATTTCGGCGCCGCGGTAACGCTGCATTTCCTTCGCGTTGTAATGCGACATGTCGACGTCGTGCGCGCCGGTTTCGTCCTCGTAGCGGACGCGGATATCGCCGACGGCCGCTCCGTTCTCAGGAAGAAGATGCATCATCGAAAGTGCCGTCACGCTCTTGCCGCTGCCGGATTCGCCGACGATTCCGAGCTTCTCGCCGGGCATCATGCGGAACGAAACGCCGTGCACAACCTCCTTCGGTTCGTTCGTCTCGGTGGAAAATGCGATGCGCAGATTCGAAACCTCAAGAACCGGATCAACCTCCGCGTCAGCTTTCCCGGCAGGCTCCGCTGCCGCCTCCGGATACTTCCCGCGAAGTATCGCGCGGATCTTTCTTCTGGCCTTGACCGGGTCCTCCGTATCGGCGGAGTTACCGGAATAAACGTCGCTGATTAACGTTACACCGAGCACGCAGAGCACCAGAACAAGCCCCGGGAACACAACCGTCCACGGAGACAGGCGGAGATAGCTCTGCCCTTCGGAAAGCATGCGTCCGAGACTCGCGGCAGGCGGCTGTACGCCGAGTCCGAGGTAGGAAAGCCCGGCTTCCGCCAGTACTGCGTTGTTGAAGCCGACTGCCATCGTTACAAGAAGCGTGGCGCGGATGTTCGGAAGCATATGGACGAACAGGATTCTCAGTCTGCCCGCGCCGAGAAGCCTTGCGTTTGCGACATAATCCATAGGTCGCTGCTTCTTAATCTCGCTTCGCACGACCCGCGCGATGCTCGGGATGAAGAGAATGCCGAGCGCGAGAATCACATTCTTCTCACCGGTGCCGAACAGGCACACGAGAACGAGCGCGAGAAGGATGCCCGGGAACGCAAGCAGGCAGTCGTTGACACGCATCAGAATCGTGTCGAAGGTTCCGCCGAAGTAGCCCGCGAGCGCGCCGATCACGGTGCCGAACAGGCCGCCGATCAGAATTGTCGCCGCGCCGATCAAAAACGATGTCCTAGCGCCGACCATCACGCGGCTTAAGACGTCGCGTCCGAGCTGGTCGGTACCGAACGGATGCTTTAAGGACGGTGCCGCGTTACGAAGCGCCGCATTGACCTCCGTCGGGTCGTAAGGCGTACGGAACAGCCCCCAGATGACGAGAAGGACCGTCAGCCCGAGGAAGATTCCGCCGCACAGGAAATTGAAGGAGCGATACCGTTTCATGATTCCGCCTCCTTCTGTACAAGCGCCTCAATGACGCCGTTCAGTACAATTACAACGATGCCGATATACAAAACGAGCGCCTGCACGACATCGTAGTCGCGGTTCGCCACCGAACCGACCAGAAGCCGCCCGAGTCCGTTGATGCCGAATACCTGCTCAATAACAATGCTTCCCGCGACAATCTCCGATACGATCACGCCGAGAAATGTGACCGTCGCCGCGAGCGCGTTCGGAAGCAGATGCACAAAGAGAATCTCCCACTCGCCGAGTCCCTTGCTTCTTGCCGTACGAACATATTCCTTCCGTTTCTCCGTAAGCAACGCGCTTCGAAGGAACCGGACCGTCATCGCGGTCTTCGGAAGAGCTACCGCAAGAGCCGGGAAGAACAGGTACATAAGGCATGCGCCGAGTCCTTCGTCATAAGACACAAAATCACCCGGGGTAAAAAGGTGCAGCCCGAGTCCCAGAACAACCGAAATCAGAATTCCCATGAAGAACGCCGGGACCGCCATCAGCGTCTGATTCAAAAAGACGCCGGTCCGGTCGCCGATGCTCCCCGGATAACGGGCATACAAAAGCCCGAGCGGGAACGAAAGGACAAGAATCAGAAGGAACGAAAAACCCGCCAGTAAAAGCGTGTTCGGAAGCGTCTGCGCAAAGAGCTCCGAAACCGGCACGTTATACCGTGAGGACCGTCCCATGTCGCCTCTCAGGATGCCGCCGATCCAGCGTCCGTAACGGACCGCGACGTTGTCGTTAAGTCCCATCTCCTCCCGCAGTTCTTCCACCTGTTCCGGCGTCGCGTCGGTCCCGAGGCGCACCTCGGCCGCATCGCCGGGAAGGATGGAAAATGCCAGAAAGGTAATAAAAGAGAGCACCCAAACGGCAGCTATCATCGATATGATTTTCTTCCCTGCCTTCATAGGTGCCCTCCTTTCGGATTCTTACTTGTCCTGGTATCTTATGCTCTGCATATCCTGAACATAAACCAGATAGAATTTGTAGCCGGTAATGCCTTTCTTAACCGCAACCATCAGAGACGGACTCTGAATGAATACCGATGCGGCATCGTCCGCAAGGCATTTCTGCGCCGTAAAGTACAATTCTCTCTTCTTCGCGGCATCGGCGGTCTTCACGGCCTCGCGATACGCCGTGTCAAACGCCTCGCTTTCGTAGTTAATGAAATTCTTCGAAGATCCGCCGATATAGTATCGCAGGATATCGCTCGGGGCGAGCTTGGAATCCAATCCGATGATGGTTGCCTCGTGATTGTGATTCGCGTACACCTCCGAAAGCCACGTGGCCCACTCCACCGTCTGAATCTTCATCGTGATCCCGACATTATTCAGCTGGGACGCGATGATTTCAGCGGTCTGCACATGTTAGGTGTAGATCGACGGAACGATGCAGGTGAAGGTGAATCCGTTCGGATAACCGGCTGCCGCGAGAAGCTCTTTCGCCTTCTCGGGGTTATAGGGATACGTATTAACGCAATCCTCGTTAAAGTACGCCTCGAATCCGGAATAAACGCCGCTTCCGATCTTCTTGCCCTTGCCGCCGTTCAGGATATCCATAATTTCGTCTTTGTTAACGGCATAATTGACTGCCTGACGGACTTCCTTAATGTTGAACGGCTCTACGGCGTTGTTCAGGAACAGGCCCTGTACAAGCGCCATCTCGCCAACCTCGACATTGTACTTGTTGCGAAGCTGCTCCGCCTGATCGAGTGTCAGGTACGGGAAGATGTCGATGTCTCCGGCCTGCAGCTTTAAAAATGCTGCGTCAACGCTCTCGTAGATGAGGAATTCCACCTCGTAAAGAGAGGCTTTCTCACCGTAATAATCGTCATTCCGCTCCATGATGAAGTTCTTCATGGGCGTGTACGAAACGAACTTGAACGGTCCGGTTCCGACCGGCTTCGTCTTCTGTTCGGTATAATCCTTCGGGATAATGCTGCAGGTAAGGTACCCGATCAGCTCCGTATTCGGTTCCTTCAGGGTGATGGTAATGATGTCGGCTCCGTTCTCCGAAGCGACGGTGATGTCGGAAATATTAGAAAGCGCGGCCACAACCTGCACTTCCGGATCGGAAGTCTCAAGCATGCCCGCACAACGTTTCAGCGAATATACAACGTCCTCTGCCGTAACCGTCGCTCCGTTGTGGAACCTGACACCCTTCCTTAATACGAAAGTGTATGTCATGCCATCCTCGGAGAACCGGTAGCTCTCTGCTATTGCAGGGACGAGATTGCCGGCCTGGTCCGGTTTGACCAAACCTTCAAACAGGTTGTAAAGTACTTCTTTAGTTCCTGCCGCTACTGCTTTGTGAGGGTCAAGACTGTCCAAATCGTTTAAAATTCCAACCGTCACCGTACCGCCTCTGCCGTTATCCGTTGTGCCGCCTTTCTTCTTACAGCCGGAAAGTGCAGCCGCCGAAACGACGATGAGAAGAGCCATGAAAAGATATTTCTTCATGTTCCCTCCTTCGACATCTTAAGATGTCTGTGCGATTCGATTTACAAGCGTATCATATCACATTTTCCCCTTTTTTCAAGAGTTTTTTCATTGATTGAATGCGGCAAATGTGATAGGATAGTCTGGCGAGGGGGCTTATCTTATGAAACGAAGACTGATTGCTGCAATGTTATGTGTTCTTTTGTTCTGCACGGCGTGCGGAGTAAAAGAGGACAGTTTGCGCGGCGAAGAACGCCGGACAAAGATTACGGAAGTACCGACCGCTTCCCCGACCGAAACGCCTGATCCGACGGAGCCGCCCGAACAGACGCCGACACCGACGCCGCTTCCCGAGACCGGAATCGACGCGGGACGGTACGGCTATACCGTCGAAGAGGTGCTGAATTACTATCTCGAAGTCGGCATGTCAAGTGAATATGCAAACGGCAACAACATCGACTTCGTCCGCAAGTGGACTTCTCCGATTGAAGTTTTCGTGCAGGGCGACCCCGACGAAGACGACTGGGCGGTAATCAACGCCCTGTTCGACGCGCTGAACGAAGTGGATGGCTTCCCCGGGATACGTGTCTGCTCCGGGTCGGATGATTTTCAGATGATAATCCGTTTTCTGCCTGCCGACCGCTATCAGAATTATGCGCGGGAAGCTGTTGGAAACGAAAGCACCGACGGCTACTCCCTCATCTGGTTTGACGGAGGCGTTTTGACAAGCGCGGAGATCGGTATCCGGAAAGACCTGACGAGAGCGAACAAGAATCATGTCATTCTCGAAGAAATCGTACAGGCTTTAGGCTTACAGAACGACAGCTATTCCTATCCGGACAGTCTTTTTTACCAGGGCTATAACGAGCCGCAGTGGCCGACCAATCTAGATTGGCTTTTAGTCCGCTTTCTGTACTCCGAAGAGTTAAAGCCGTTTATGAAAGAAGACGATGTGCGGCGCATCGCATATGAAATCATCAAAGAATAACCGAAAGGAACCGATATGCAGGATCTTGAAGGAAAGAAAACAACCCTGAACGACGACGCGGAAATCTACAAGTCCGGTGCCGAGCGTTCGGACAACAAGTCTGCCGGACAGCACTGGAAAGAGCTGAGTGCCAAAGGCAAATGGCAATACTTTATGACCTATTATTTCTGGAAGCTTGCCCTCGGGCTCGCGATTCTGATTCTGGTAGGCTATATGATTTATTCCGCGATGAAGCCGGAACCGAAGGAACTTTCGTATGTTGTCATTCTGGACAACTCGCTGAGCGCTGACAGGCTGGATGAGTATTTTAAGGATATTGCCGTCAAGGTGGACCCGACGAAATCATCCGCGGTTACCGTCGACACGAGACTGACTTCTTCGCTTCGCACCACATCCGATATTGCGGCGATTTCCACTTACATTTACGCGGGCTCGCTGGATATCCTGATTGCCGTGGAGCCGGCGCTTTTCAACTACGCCCAGAACGGCATTATCTGTGACCTTGAAAAAACGCTTCCGGCGGACATTCTGGCGGCCGTTCCGGAAGAGAAACGGTTCTATTTCCACTATACTCCGGACGGAGAATCCCCGCTCGGATCTGACGAAAAGGACATTCTCGTCGGCATCCGTCTTGACGGGATGGATCTGATAGAGAAAACCAAGTTCTCGACCGGCGAGACCGGATACATTCTGACGCTCGTCACCACCGGAGGCCACGTGAAGGACGGAACTTCCTTCAAGGTTCTCCGAGCGATTCTCTCGCTTCCGCAGATTGACGAATAAAAAAAGCAAAAAAGGTTCCGGGCCTTCACGGTCCGGAACCTTTTTCTTTCCGTATCTATTTCTTGGTAATGTATCCGAGTGCCACAAGCGTCTCTGCAGAAAGAACCGCACCGCCTGCCGCTCCGCGCTTCGTGTTATGGGAAAGGCCGACGAACTTCCAGTCGTAAACCTTGTCCTCGCGGAGACGTCCTGCCGAAACTCCCATGCCGCCTTCGATGTCACGGTCAAGCGCGCACTGCGGACGGTTATCCTCTTCGAAGTAGGTGATGAACTGCTTCGGTGCGCTCGGAAGCTCAAGCTCCTGCGGAA
>CAMZEW010000063.1:0-9644 GCA_947305875.1 uncultured Lachnoclostridium sp. | reverse complement strand
CCCCTCTCTATATACATAAAATACATACTGATTTCCCTGTAAAGATTTTCACGAGAATCAGGATAATCTCCACGACCCCGATGCCGCTCTGGTCCTGCGCCAGTCCTTTCAGTGTGTCTTTTATTCGTTGGAACATTTTTTTCATAATCTCGGTCCTTTCCCCGGCATTCTTTAAAAGCTGAGAAATGCCGGTATCATAATGATGGCCAGGATGAGAACCAGGATTCCGGCCATGGGAATCAAAAGCCGTGTCCCCGCCTCCTCGCCTCTCTGCTTCACCCGTTCCTTCCGTTCGGCGAATGCCTCGGCTGCCTCCTTCCGAAGGAGCGGAATCAGCCCGCCGGTCCCTTTCTTCAGATTCTGCACGAGGACGGAGGACAGCCGCAGATAACGGATGTTCCCGCAGTTTCGTCCAAACTCCTCATACGCGCCCGCTTCCGGGATTCCGGCATTCAGTTTATTTCTTACATTTCGCATTTCTTCATAAACATATCGAGTCTTTCCTTCCGTTCTTGCGGACAGGTAATCCTCGGTGATTCTGTCCCAGGCGGATCTTAACGTAAGACCCGCCTGCATCAGTAGTGTGATTTTGCTGACCAGGTCCGGATAGTCCTTAAGTATCTGGTCTTCTCGTTCCTTTCTTAACCTTTTCTCTTCGGACCCCCACATACAAAACAGTCCTCCGAGCAAAAGAAAGAAGAGAAGCCCAAACAACCAAGGCGTTCTGCTCTTTTTTCTGTAAAATGTCACCGGGGCGTCGCCCACATCGGTCGGCAATTCCATGATCGGCTCATGGGCCTGTGCAGCATCTTTCCGTTCGAGTTCTTCATAAAGCCGTTCTCCGGCACTCTTCGTTTCCGGGTTTCCCCGAAGCACACGAAGCGGAATGTCCAGAAACTCCATCATGGAACCGTATTTCAGCTGAGCCGTGACGGTTACTATGCTTCCGTCCGGCGCGGCATGCTCCGCGGATACCTTTCCTTCGTAATCGATGATCTTATAATCCGAAGACATCCAGACAAGGTCCACGTTGGTTCCTTCCAGTTTCCGAGGCAGATACAGATTCCCGGTGATTTCATCCGCGCAAGGATTCCCCGACAGAATCTGCTCCGGCAGCGTTTTCTTTGCTTTCTCCCATGCGGTTCTGACCTCTTCTTCCGTAAATGCCCGCTCCCGAACCTCAAATTCCATATCATAGTCTTTTCGATTCATCGTGGCGCGGAGACGGACCGTCTCCGTCCCGGAATCCGGTCTCATAAAAGCTTTTACTTCCGTATCGGTGAAGGCTCCTCTTACGGCTAGAACCGTTACCAGTCCCGCGAACAGGATAAGCATCCCGAAAACAAGCATCCCCTGCCTGCACTCCCGAAAGAGTCTGGCTGCCGCAGGGTCCTTATTCACATACATGGCCCGATAGAACTGTTCTTCCCGTTTCAGAAGCTGAAATTTCCGAAGAACCTTCCGCTTCCACCGAAGGAACAGATACCCGGCTCCGAGTATTCTCTGCTTTCTATCCCGGAGAATTCTCCCGTCCGGATTGTCCGCGGCAAATGCCAAGGCGAATCCGCCAAGAACACAGAATATTCCGGCTGCCATACAAAACGCTGCTGTCAGGATTACGGCCATAAACTCCCTCTTTCCCTCCTCTCCTTCAAAGATTGATATCCGCTATCTTCTCTGCGTATCGGCAGCACCCAAGATAGCATATATAGATAACCGACATTATGACCCGGCCGGTTATTCCCTCATAGAGCGGTGCAAGAAAAGACGGCGCAAACAGACCGAAATAAGCAAGAATCCCAAACGGCATCCATCGCATGATGGTCACTTCCAGCTGTTTCGCCAGAAGAACGGTACGAATCTCGCGCATGACCTCCTGTTTCTGGTAAAGCGTGTCATTTACCGAACGGATCACATGAACGATATCTCCGCCGGACCGGTTCGCAATCGTGAAGACAATCGAAAAATCCCGGATGTCCTCCACACCGCTTTGCTCGCCGAACTCGCGGATAACCGTTTCCGCGTCCTCCCCGTTTTGAAAACGGCGATTCATTCGACGGAAGGCCGCCACAATCGGCGCCTTCTCGTCGAACATCACTCGCAGGTCCGCCACTGCGGCCTCTACGCTGTTTTCGATGCTGTAGCCTGCCTCCAGGGAAGAAAGCAGGCATTGCATCCCATCCCGAAACTGTGATTCTAACAGTCTCCGTCGCTTTTCCTCCGCTTCCTTCCGGTCCCGATGCAGGCGCATGATCAGATAAGGACCCAGCCAGAGAACACACCAGGGCGTTCGAAAGAACAGAAAACCGGAAAGAATAATAAACAAAAGGTTCCGGGCAATTATCCCGACATATGCGGCCAACATATTTCCTCCCCTGCCGCGAGCAGTTTACCGCGGCCCTGCAGCGGATTTCCGAGATAACGGAGCTTTCCGATAATCCGTCCGTCCCGGTCTTCGCCTTCTTCCTGAAACCGGAACAGCGGATTCAGCAAAATCTCGCCGCCCTCGCAGCCGGTTACCTCAACAATTTCCGTAACCCGCCGGCTTTTATCCCGAAGCCTCGCCAGCTGTATAATGATATCGATCGCCGATGCAATCTGTTTCCGGATTGCAAGGAGCGGAATCTCTTCTCCGAGAAGCACCATTGTCTCAAGCCTTGACAGCATGTCGGAAGGCGAATTCGCATGGCCGGTGCTCATGCCGTTATGTCCGGTATTCAACGACTGAAGCATATCAATGGACGCAGCATCCCGGACCTCCCCCACGATAATCCGGCTCGGGCGCATGCGGAGCGAAGTCTTAATCAGGTCGCGGATTGTTACCGCGTGATTCCCTTCCATATTCGCGTTCCGCATCTCCAGACGGACCAGGTTCGGAATGTTCTTAATCTGAAGCTCCGCCGAGTCTTCGATGGTGATAATCCGTTCATTGGGCGGAATGTAGTCGGAAAGAACATTCAAAAATGTTGTCTTCCCGACTCCGGTGCCGCCGCTGACAAATATGTTATAGCCCGCCCGCACCAGCGCCTTCAGGTATTCCGCCGCCTCTTCGGTGATGGATTCCATCGCAATCAGCTGCTGCATCGTAATCCGTTTCTCCGGAAATTTCCGGATGGTCAGAACCGCGTCGCTTAAACTGATCGGCGGCAGGACAGCGTTCACTCTTGACCCGTCCGGAAGCCTCGCATCCACAATCGGATTGGCTTCGTTTATGACCCGGTTTACACCGGATGCAATCTTCTGAATCACGTCCTCAAGCCGCTTCCGGTCGGAAAACCGCCGGCCGCTCTCAAATAGCTGCCCGTCACGCTCATAAAAAATCCGGTCCGGACCGTTCACCATAATCTCGGTGATACTCCCGTCCTCCATCAGGTCCTGCAGGACATCGAGCCTCCGAAGCGAATCAAAAACATCCTTCTTCGTCTCGCGGCGTTCCCGGATTGTAAGGCTTTCCTTCCGGCAAATATCACGGATTACGTCTTCAATCAGGCGTTTTAGGTCGTTGTCGCTCAATTCCGTCGAACCGTCAATCCGTTTTAATACCAGTGTCCGGAAACGGTTCCTTCGTTCTTCGCGCGTCTGTACCATCTTCCCCTCCGAAATCCTAACGCGCGGACGCGGCTTCCTTGGCTGCCGGACGCAGGCGGTTCAAAAATCCCCCGTTCGCCGCCTGCGTCTCAAGCGCCTTTCGCTTCTCATCGTTTCTGCCCCCGCAGTAATACAACCGGTCACATTGCAAAAGGAGCGGTTCCGTCCCGTTTGTCCCGAAATCGATCACGACGTTTTGGCAGTTCATGGCGCGAAGTCCGATAAGAAAGCTTTCCGTCTCCGCCTCCCGGAATTCCGTTGCGTCCCCGATTCTGGAAACCCCGCAGAAGACCGACATCCCGGCAATCTGCTTCATGCAGTGCTCTGCGTATTCCGTCCATTCGTCCCCATGCTCCTTTAAAAGATACATCAGCTCACTGACGCCTCCCCCGAAGGATGCCAGTTCTTTAAGCCCGGGCGTGTTGTCAAGACACAGAAACGCGGTTTTTCCTTCGGAGGCCAGCCCGACCGCTTTCCGGTACGCTTCCGTGGTACAGCCGGAACCTCCTTCCGCGCCGATATATCCGATTACCTGAAAGGATCCTCCCCCGCCGGAAGGAGGAGGCAGCGCCTCCCGTTCCGCCGCAGCGGAAAGAACGCGTTCTGCAATCTCCGGAACGGACCGGTACATGAATATCTCGTCCGGGCTCTTCGTTTCCGTATCGGTAAGCCAGAGCGCTGCCCGATACCTCGCGCGGTTCTCCGACGCGAACGCTTCCCGTTCCTCCGGCGATATATATCCGAGAAGTACCTTCGCGGTTTCTTCCGAACGGATAAATGCTTCTTTGTTTTCATAAGCGGAAACCGTCCATTCTCTCGGAAGATACTTCGGAATAGTCTCCGTCAGCTGCCTGAGGTATGGAATTTTCAGACAAATTACGGCAAGCTTTTTCACGGCACCCGGGCTCCTTTCCTTTTGGTGGCGCCATAATACTCGCATCCCCCGGCGAAAGTCAACGGGAAAATGCCCCGCGGAAGCATTTTCGTCACCCTCCCGCGCACTCCCTTCAAATCCCCGTCAGATTGCCTATGACAACCTGCACAAAGAAAATCCTCGCGCGAAAAATGATGCACAAATCCCTGACGGGTTTTTGTGCACCATGGACAATTCTTTTTCCTTTTTCAAACATTCTGATAATTCTGACAATTTCACAATAAGAATAGCCATTGTCTCACGCTTTTCGTCTATGCTATAATAATGGCAATAACAATCTCAGACAGGAGGTTCTTATGATTCGGAAACTGCAAGAACAAATTAACGCTGTCTTCGTCGGCAAGGAAGAGGTTGTCGACAATGTCCTGATCTGTCTTCTCGCGGGCGGCCACGTCCTTCTTGAAGACGTCCCCGGCGTCGGTAAAACAACGCTCGCACGGACGCTCGCAAGTGCCACGCGCTGCACGTTCGGCAGGATTCAGTTCACGCCGGACACGCTTCCGTCCGACGTCACCGGAATGACGGTTTACAATATGAAATCCTCCCAGTTTGACTACCGCGAAGGCCCGGTCATGCATCAGATTCTTCTGGCGGACGAAATCAACCGTACCTCCCCGAAGACGCAGGCAAGCCTTCTTGAAGCCATGGCGGAAGGCCAGGTCACGGTGGACGGCACGAAACATCCTCTCCCGGACCCGTTCCTCGTAATCGCCACCCAGAACCCGATTGAATTCATCGGCACTTATCCGCTTCCGGAAGCACAGCTGGACCGTTTCATGATGCGCCTCTCGGTCGGTTATCCGGAGAAGGAACAGGAGATTCTCATGGCAAGGCATTTTCTTGAGGGAACAACCCCGGAAACCGCCAAACCGGTCTGCAGCGCCACCGACATCCTTCATATGCGCGAGCTTGTAGAGAAGATCCACGTCAGCGAGGGCATTCTTTCGTACGTCCGGGAGATTGTAAACGCGACGCGCCACGAGCCCAAGCTGGAGCTCGGCGCCAGCCCGCGTGCGCTCCTTTCGCTGCTCCGCGCCGCGCAGGCGCATGCTTATCTCGATTATAAGGAGTTTGTCCGTCCTGACGATGTGAAGGCCGTTGCGGTCAATGTCCTCCATCACCGCGTGAGCCTCACGGCCGAAGCCCGTATGGCGGGCGAAGATACGGACGTCGTACTCCGTACGCTGATCAGTCAGGTGAAGATTCCGAAAGAGTAGGTATAACCGTGTTACGTAACCGCATCCTTGTGGGGCTTTTGTTTATCCTTTCGCTGGTCGGAATTTCCGTATACGGAGGCCCGATAACCTACGGGTTCTTCATTATGGTCACCCTGCTTCCGATCACCTCGGCAGTCTATCTTCTGTGCGTCCGGGTGCGCTTCCGCATCTATCAGCGGCTGGAAGGAAAAACGTTCGTCAGCAACCACGCGATTCCATATTATTTTACGCTGCAGAACGAGGCAAAATTCGCCTTCGCCGGCGTACGGGTCTTCTTCTATTCCGACTATTCGACGGTCTTCGGACTCGCCGACGGGGCGGAATACGAGCTGTTCCCCGAAACCGGCATCACAAGGGATACTATGCTCTTTTGCAAGTACCGCGGGCATTACACGGTCGGCATCAAGAGCGTTGAGATCACGGATTTCCTCCGGATTCTCCGGATCCGATATAAAAACCGCGAGCCGCTTGAGGTCACGGTCAACCCCGATACGGTCGTTCTTCCTTCTCTCAGGAGTCTTACGAGTTCCCGCGCGATTGCCGTCGACGCACTCCACGGCACTTCGATCCCCGATATGACGGTTCGCGAATACCGCACGGACGACAGCTTCCGCCGCATTCACTGGAAAGCCTCCGCGAAAGCGCAGCAGCTGATGGTCCGAAATGTCACCGGCGAAGAGCAGAAGGGTGTCAGCGTCGTTCTGAGCACATACCGCTTCGCCTCGGATCCCGCAGTTTTTCTCCCGGTTGAGAACCGGATGTTAGAGATTGCGCTTGCCCTGACGCATTTCTTCCTGCTTCGCGGGACTCCCGTTCACGCCTGCCACCGGACCGATGCTTTTTCGGAAAATGTGATTGACGGCACCCCGTCCTTCGACGCCTACTACAGTGTTCTCTCCGCGCTTCCGTTCTCGGATGCCTGCGCTGACGGACTTCTCTTCTCGGATATCGGCAGACAGCCCTCCGTCTCGGAAACGAAGACGGCATTTCTTGTGCTGAACCGCTGGGACGCAGAGGCCGAACAGCTCTGCAGGACCTGGAACGCGGGCGGCGTTCCCGTTGTTGCCTACATAGTCAGCAAAGAAACGCCCGATTTCGCCGCTGCCGCCTCCCTTCCGCGTACGGACTGCATCGTCATCCCTCCGGATGCCCCGCTTAAGGAGGTGTTGTGATGAAACGTTACGGACGATACTTCTTTGAGCTTCTGTTCGCATTGCCGCTTTCCGTTGCCTGCCTGATGCTCTGGCAGGAGGAATTCGGAATCCGGAAACTGTCTGCGGGCTTTTATATTCTGACGGTTCTCTCGTGCCTCGCGTGTGCCCTGATCCGTTTCCTTAAGGGAAAAGACCGCCTTCTTGCTGCAGGCGTCCTTCTGATTCTTCTCGGAAGCCCCGCCCTCTACGGTCTCCGTTTCGGAAAGCCCGGCTATTTCTTACGGCACCGTTACCTGTGGCTCGTTCCGCTTCTGTGCGCCGGCTGCTTTTTGTGCGGTATGCTGTGCCGCTATTTCCGCGCGGTGCGGATTCTTACGGCGCTTTCGGTTATCACGGGACTTGTGCTTCTTCTTGTGTTCCGTTATGAGGTTTCGAAGCCGTGCGTAATGCTTTTCCTGACCGTTCCCGGTCTTCTTCTTGCAGACGAAACCCAGATTCTCTGGCATAAAAACGGCGAAACGGAGCACGCGTCGCATCTTGTTTTCATCGCGCCTTTCCTTGCCGCCTGGCTTTTCCTGTCCCTGATGCTTCCCGTCAGTGATAAGCCCTACGACTGGCGGATTGTGAAGAATATCTGGCATCAGATTGAGGACTTCGGCATCTCGCTCACGCAGAAGCGCCGCAACAAACCGGACGATTTCGATATCCTAAAGCCCGGTTTTACGTCGGAAGCCAAGGTTACCGCCGGCCGCGTCACCGAAGACCGCCGCGTTCTTCTGAGGCTCGAGTCTTACAGCGGAGACGCGCCGATACTCCGTGTTGCGGGCCAGTATTGCGACACGTTCGAGGACCTGTGCTGGCTGTGCACCGTCGAAGAAGACCTTCACGAGTACGAATACGACCTCATGGAGACCAAGATTGCCTTCGAGAAAACGGGGCGCTTCACGGATTACGTGCATTATGTTGACGTGAACCTGGTCTACCGGGAATTCTCTTCCCATTACTTCTTCTCTCCGGAGAAGCTGCTTACCGATTCCGATGCGCTGAAGAACGCCGGCGCGTCGCAGCAAGGGCATAACCTTCTGTTTAAAACGCAGAAAGGCGTCGGAAGCCGCTACAACCTTCGTTTCCTGCAACTAAACCGCCGGAACGGGATATTCACAGAATATGTCCGTTCTGCTCCCGAAATCACCGAGGAGGACTGGGCAAAGTACATCTCCATGGAGAACCGCACGTTCCGAAGTCTCAGTTATGAAGGCTTTCTTGCCTACCGCGCGAAGATGAAGGAACTGTACCTGAAAAAGACCGACATATCGCCCACCGTCCGGGAGTTCCTTGACAACGTGACGAAGGATGCGGAAACCGATTTCGAAAAAATGCTCCTTTTGGAGAAGGCTCTTTCGGAATTCACTTATTCCACATCGCTCGGTTCCCTTCCGGCAAATGTGACCGACTCCGCTTCCTTCCTTGACTGGTTCTTAGAGACGAAAGCCGGCTACTGCGTCCATTATGCAACCGCGATGACGCTGCTTGCACGTGCGGAAGGGCTTCCCGCCCGTTACGTCCACGGCTTCTGTTCGCCGGTTGCGCGCTACTCTCCGAGCAAGGTGACCGCCGATATGGCGCACGCGTGGTGCGAAATCTACTTCGAAGGCATCGGCTGGGTTTCATTCGATGCCTCGCCCGGATTCTACGTAGACGCCTACTGGGTGCCTGTTACCAACCCCGACGGAACGAGAAAGCCGACGCCGACTCCGACGCCGACCTCCGAGGCATCCCCGTCCCCGACTCCGACGCCGATTTCCGTTGCTCCGAAGGAAGACGAGCCGGAATCCCATGTCCTTCGGTGGCTGCTTCTCGTTGCGGCTTTCCTTGTATTCTTCACATTTGCCGTATTGCTGCTTGACCGGAAACGGACGCTCCGCCGTTTCAGCCGGCTGAACGCCGCCGCGCAGGCGAAAGCGCTGTTTCGAAGGAATGACCGGATTCTCCGCTATCTGAACCTTCCTGCGGCGGAGGAAGAGACGCTCGGCGAATATCAGACGCGGCTAAAAAAAGTACTCCCGCTCGATGCGGTTGACTGGATTACCGCCTACGAACGCTTCTTCTACGGAAAACCCGATGATGCGCGGCCGATTGTGCAGACGATGCTTTCCGGCAACCGCGCGCTTACCGAAGAATTCCGAAAACGGAACCCGAAGAAATACCTGCTGTGCAAGCTTACAAACCGCCTGATCCGTTAGCGGCAGGAACAGAAGAAATAACAACACCCCTCTGCAATGCAGGGGGGTGTTTGTTGTGCCGTGTATCCACAGCGAAGAAGGAAAACATGAAAAAATTATGATTGTTTCTTTTTGGATCGTCTGCCGAGCACCACGCTCTGCAGAAGGATGAAGTTACACAGCATGTCGCCGGTCGTGATACTCTGCCACCAGGGATCGTTCAGTCCGCTCGAGACGACGATTTTCTTAATGGTTGTAAGACTCAGCGTTCCGAAGAAGGTACCGATGACATTGCCGACGCCGCCGGTAAGAAGTGTTCCGCCGATGATGGAAGACGCGATTGCGTTCATTTCCATGCCTGCGGCGTTCGTGGCATTTCCCGCAGCGGTATGAAGCAGGAATACGTAACCGGAGATTCCGCTCAGAAGACCGCAGATGACGTAGCTTAAGAAACGGGTTTTCTTCACGTTGATGCCGAGCATCAGCGCGCTCTGCTGGTTGCCGCCCATCGCGTAGAAGTTCCGTCCGA
>CAMZEW010000062.1:0-9689 GCA_947305875.1 uncultured Lachnoclostridium sp. | reverse complement strand
AGGTATAAAACACATCGGATCCGATGAAAAATGAGTCGTGCGGCTCGAAATTCGCGAAGATGTCGGGTCGCTTGTTCTCGATAATCTTGCGGGCGAGAAGCATGCCGGTCGCCTTACCGCCGATCATGCCGGTACCGAGCATGCGCTTCTTGACGTTTAAGTAATCCTCCGCCTTGAAATTCTCCTTGATCATGATACGTAACCGCTCGTCGCGCGTCATCATGATGTTGCACATGCGGCTGCACTGCTCAGTCACGTCAAGGCCGTTTTCATGCATCGTCTCGGTCATCTCGAAGAACCGGTCCCAGCTGTCCTTGTTGCCGCGATCCGCACCGGCCGTGTTGTGTTCAAGCAGCTGGTAGAAATGGCTCGCGACCACGCCGTCAAGGATCGGCGCAAACACGCCGGTCTCCGGCTCATAGCAATGCGGCAGGAACATCGTCTCGGAATAGCGGTTCCACACCTTGTCCGGCCGCACGTAGATGTTCGTCTTGTCCGAATACACATCGAGGAACAGCTGCGTCGTGTCACGGATCTTCGCGATCGCCTTGAACGAATGCTTTCCGCGGATCAGAGGGAAGAACGCGACCGTGTCCAGCTGAAACAGATACGGACAGGTCACCTGGAAGAAGTTGCCCATCATCAGGTCGGTCGCCCACGCCGTCTGCAGTTCCGAAAGGCAGTCGAACACATAGAACGCGTCAACGCCTTCCTTCCGGATAATCTCATGAATATCGACCGTGAACGTCTCGAACCGGTGCGACAGCTCCACATTTACAATCTTAAGCCCCTCCCGCTCCGTAAAGAACGGTTCGTGCGAGGCAAAGCGGATGTAGATCAGATTCCGCCCGTCGCGGATCGCCTGCTCGACATACGGTTCGACGAACAGCCTGAAATCCTCCAGCCGGTCCACTCTCCAGACGACATTGTCCCCGAGACGGATGTTGTCGAAACACTCATCCATCTGCGCGATTCCCGATAGTACTCTGTCAAACGCAGCCATAACTTTCCTCCTACAAATCCTCTGTCCAAAGCGCCGACGACGCGTCGCTCGGCATCCTCCAGTCACCGCGCGGGGATAGTGTTACGGAACCGACCTTCGGGCCGTCCGGCAGACAGCTTCTCTTGAACTGCTGCGTGAAGAACCGCCGGAAGAAATTCTTCGCGGCCGCCCGGACTTCCTCCTCCGTAAGCTCCGGATAGGCTCTTAAGGCAAATGCGACCGTCTTCTGCGGCTCAAACCCGTACCGCAGGGTGTAGAAGAGGAAGAAATCGTTTAAGTCGTATTTGCCGATTTTCTCCTCGGTCATCTGCGCAATCTGTCCGTCTGCGCTGGGCGTCAGTTCAGGCGTAATCGGCGTATCGCATATATCAAGAAGCACCCCTCGGAGAAGTTCGTTCCCGCACATATCGGCATACGTGCGGCATATGAACCGTACAAGCGTCTTCGGCACGGAGCTGTTCACCGCGTACATCGACATGTGGTCGCCGTTATAGGTGCACCAGCCCAGCGCCAGCTCGGAAAGGTCTCCTGTCCCGACAACCAGCCCCTGCTTCATGTTGGCGGCATCCATCAACAGATACGTGCGCATTCTTGCCTGCGCGTTCTCATAGGTGACGTCGCCCTCTCCCTGATAACTCTCCGCATGTCCGAGCTGGTCAAGATGCAGCTTCACGCCCTCCTGAATCGGAATCTCATGCGACTCGTCCGCGAGCAGCTCCATCAGGGAAATTGCATTCTGATAGGTGCGCCCCGAAGTATTACCCTCGTTCGGAAGCGTATACGCGATAATCCGGATTGCAGGCACAAGGCGTTTTGCTTCGGCGCACACAAGAAGCGCAAGCGTCGAATCAAGCCCGCCGGAGATTCCAATCACCAGATTTGAAATCCCCGTCGCCCTTACGCGTGTCGCAAGCCCGTTCGCCTGAATCTGAAGAATCCGCTGACACCGGCGGTTCCGCTCGCTGTTATCGGCGGGAACGAATGGATTACGTGCGACCGGATAATCATACCGACCGAGAATCTCTGCGAGTTCCTCCGCGCCGACTTCATCGGAACCGATTGCCTGAATGCGGACCGGAACACGGCGGTACTTCGCTTCCGGGATGTTCTCAAACGTGTTCTGACGCCTTCTGTCATGAAGAATGCACCCGAGATCGACGATTGCCTTCTCGCAGTGAGGGCAGTCCGGGAATATGCTTTCGGCATAGACCGTGCCGTTTTGCGCAATGACGGCATGTCCGGAGAATACGAGGTCCGTGCTGCTCTCCTGCGTCCCGGCAGAGGCATAGATATATGCGCAGTAACAGGAGCCGCTCTGCTGCTTCACAAGCTCCCGCCGGTATTCCTGCTTGCCGATCAGTTCGTCGGAGGCGGAAAGGTTCGCAATCAGATTGGCCCCTCCGAGCGCCGCATGCGTACTCGGCTTGTCGGGTACCCACAGGTCCTCACAGAGTTCAATTCCGAGTACCGCTTCCGTTACCGGGTCCTCCGCAAGGATATCGGTTCCGAAGGGAACCTCCTGCCCGCCGAACAAAACGCTTTCGCCGGTAATCCCTTTGCCCGGTGCGAACCAGCGGCATTCGTAAAACTCCGAATAGTTCGGCATGTGGGTTTTCGGAATCAGCGCTCGTACGGTTCCGCTTGAAAGAACCGCTCCGCAGTTATAAAGGCTGTTCCGGAACCGGAACGGAACGCCGACAACCGCAGTCACGCCGGTCCGCTCGGTTGCTTTCGCGATGCGTAATACCGCCTCTTCCGCTTCCTGAAGAAGCAGGTCGGAAAGGAACAGATCCGCGCATGTATATCCGGTCACGGAAAGTTCCGGAAAGACAACCAGCCCGCTGTCGGATTGCCCGCGGATCACCTCCGTAATCTGTTCCGCGTTATACCGGACATCCCCGACGCGAAGCGCGGGAACCGCCGCGATGACCTGAATCAGCCGGTTCTTCATGTTACATACCTCCGAAATAAAAAAGGGCAAAGGAATCTTTTTAAAGACTCCTTTGCCTTTGCCGACAGTATAGCACTTTCTTATCCGGTTGTATACCGTTTTTTACAATTCTTTCTTCTGAATGAACACAAGTCCACCCGCGAAACAGATCACTATGCATGTAAGCGCGATGATAACCGGCACCGTAAAATCAGATGTCTCCGCGCTTCCCTGCATCAGCGATAAGCCTTTCGCCAGTGCGGTCGGAAGCTTCGCCGACAGCTTCGGGATCAGTTCCAAAAATGTCACAAGGAAGAACACGCCGCCAACGCCCAAAAGCACCTGCATCGTTGTTCCGGCGATGGAAGAGAAGAATCCGAGTAACATCAGAAGCCACATCCCGTACAGCCAGTAAAGCGTCACGGCAAGCGCGATGTGCTTTACCCCGCCGTTGCCCCAGTAAAACTCCGCGTAGCCGTAGAAGATTCCGAAATACAGGGCATACCCTGCAGTCCAGACAAGCGCCGCCGTCAGCATCTTCGAAACAAAGATTCCGGTGCGGGACAGTCCCTTCGTCACAAGCGGAATCAGTGTATGCTTCTGATACTCCGAGGTGAAAGAACCCGACCACAGAATGATTACGACAATCAGCGGGATTGCCGCGTTCTTGAAAAACTGCATCCACGCGTCCATAATCGTGGATTCTTTAATATCATAACTCATGCCGCTCGCGGCCATCTCGTCGGCGAACATTTCCATGATGACGGGCGTCAGTTTGGCCGTTGCGACTCCGAGAAGCGCAAACGCGGCGAACAGAATTCCGAGAAGAAGCACCCGCTTCCGCCGGAGCTGCTCGAGAATTTCTTTTCGTAAGAACGGAATCATGCCTTCACCTCCGTTTCTCCCTGCGTCGCCTCAAGGAACAGATCTTCAAGCGAAGAATCCGCCCACGCCGCCGAGCGGACATTCAGGTCGCGCTCCGCGATGTACGAAAGCACACTTCGGAAATCCTCCCTGCTGCCCTGCTTCCATACAAGCTGATACTCCTCCGCAACCGGCTCCGCCGGCTTACCAAATTTCGGAAAATGCGACGTCAAAGCCTCATACGTCTCCCCGTCGCCTGCTGCCACAATGAAATCTGTTCCGGCCTTCCTTGCGTGCAGCTCCTCCATCGTTCCGGAGAGGACTATCGTTCCGTTATGAAGAATCGCCGCGCGGTCGCATATCCGCTCCACATCCGACAGGATATGTGTGGAGAAAAGGACCGTCGTCTGCGTTTTCGCGGCAAGAAGCGCGTCCAGTATCTCTTTCCGACCCATCGGGTCAAGCGCAGACGTCGGCTCGTCGCAGATTAAAAGCTTCGGCCGGTGAATCAGTGCCTGCGCAATCCCGAGGCGCTGCTTCATGCCGCGCGAGAAACCGCGGATGCGGTGCTTCTCCGAGGCAAGGCCCACAAGCTCAAGCATCTCTTCCACCCGCGCCTTCTGCTCTCCTTTCGGGATGCCGGCGATGTCTGCGCACAGACGGAGATACTCTCTTGTCGTCATAAAGTCATAAAACTCCGGCACGTCAGGCAGGTAACCGACCAGACGGTTCGTTTTCGTGTTGCCGTATGTCACATTTTCCCCGAATACCTGAATCGTGCCGCCGTCCTTCTCGAGCAGTCCGAGAACGGTCTTCATCGTTGTCGTCTTGCCGGCGCCGTTCTGGCCGATGAATCCGAATACGCTTCCTTCCGGCACGTTGAAGGAGACCCCCCTGAGAACCTCCTTCGTGCCGAAACGTTTATATAAATTGTCTACCGACAGTGCGTTACTCATTGGCTTTTCCTTTCACGCAGATGACAATCGTCCAGATGAGGGCTCCGCCGAGCAAAACTCCCAGCTCCGCAAACGTCAGCCAGTTCGGCAGTTCCTTTCCGCTTGCCATCAGAACTAACATCGCGGAAAATGAGACCGTAATGATGACCTGCATCATATCGAGCATGTATTTTGCGAGGCGGTACACGATGTATCGGTTTCCGTCGGTAATCGTAATCGGGAAGTTCCACATGCCCGGGAAAAATAACGAAATCTGGAAAATGATGATCAGAACCGCGATAATCACGAGGAAAAAGACCAGCGTGGATTTTTCGCTGTATCCGTTCACTTGTCCGTTAATCCGGAAGTGCGTCGCGACCTTGTCCGGAATCTCCTTCCAGCGAATCGCCAGGAAGAGTCCGGCAATCACGAACGCGGCGACGGATAAACCGAGGGAAATCCAGTCAACAACATTGTTTTTGATTCTCATAACTAGTCGTCCTCTTTTCCGAGAATGAAGTACAGGATCGGGCCGATAAATTCCATGCCTATAAGAGCCACGATGTTCCAGATCAGGCGGGTTCCTCTTTTATACGTCTCGTGGGTATTAATGTGCCACAGCGTGTAAATCAGAAGCACAAACTGAATCAGGACAAGCGGAATAATCAGCGGGAGGTACTGCTTGATGTCTCCCATGGTAGCGGTTACGGTTGCAAACATTTTTATGCTCCTTTTCTGAAGATAATCTTTCGAAATGCCTTAATCATATATCAAGGTCGGGGGGAACGTCGATTTCCTTCCCGACATATGCACCGTTCTTCTTACGCTGCTTTACGCATTCCGAAAGGAGGTATTCAATCTGTCCGTTCACGGACCGGAAATCGTCTTCCGCCCATGCCGCAATGGCATTGTATAACGTTTCCGAAAGACGAAGCGGTACTTGCTTTTTCTCTGCCATTGTGTCCTCCTTTCAATCGCCTGCGCGGACGACTGCAGGCTTCGGCAATCGTCCGTCGCATTTAACGTTCACTTGGTTTAGTACAGGCTTCCGGAATTCACTACCGGCTGCGCGTCATGGTTGCCGCAGAGCACTACGAGAAGGTTCGAAACCATTGCGGCTTTCCGCTCTTCGTCGAGTTCAACCATCTTCGTCTGGCTCAGACGCTCAAGCGCCATCTCAACCATTCCGACAGCGCCGTCGACAATCATCTTACGGGCATCGATGATGGCAGCAGCCTGCTGTCTCTGAAGCATTGCTGCGGCAATTTCGGGAGCGTATGCGAGGTAGGTGATTCTGGCTTCTACAATCCGAAGTCCGGCAACCGCAACCCTCTTCTCAATCTCCTGACGAATCCGCTCCGCAACAACTTCGCTCGAGCCTCTGAGGCTTCCCTCGTCGGCCTGTCCGTCACCGGTCGTGTCCACGCCTTCCGCCACATCGTAAGGATAGATGCGGACAATGTTACGAAGCGCGGTATCGCACTGCAGCGACAGGTATTCCTTATAGTTATGCACATTGAATACGGCCTTCGCGGTATCCTCAATGCACCAGGTAACTGCCATCCCGATTTCGACCGGAGTACCGAGTCGGTCATTAATCTTCTGGCGGTTGTTATTCAGGGTCAGAAGCTTCATCGAAAGCTTATTGCTTGCGAAGGAAGGCGCCGTATTCGGCTGCCCGGTAAGCGGGCTGATGGAGCTCTTTACGTCACCGCTCTGGTTCAGCTCGGTCTTGGCGGCCGGGTTTACCGAAGAGCAGAAGGGATTGACGGCGTAGAAGCCTTCTCCCTTGATTGTGCCGTAATACTTACCGAACAGGGTAAGCACAAGCGCTTCCTGCGGTTTCAGGATACGGAGCCCGAGAAGGACAATCCATCCGAGCGACAGCCATGCAATCGAAAGACCGATCAGTACCGGCTCACCGGTTGCCAGAAGAACAATCGAAGCGATGGTAACAAAAAGATACCAAGTCAAACGAAGCATTCCGTTTTTCTTGTTTGTTAAGATTATTTCTTTCATACCGAAACCCCTTTCTGAGTTCAGTTGCGACCTATTCGCAACTTTTTGATATCATTTTGATATCGTTGAGATAGTGATATCACATTTTGCGGGCCTTGTCAAGGGGGTAAATGTAAATATTTTTTACCATTCCGAAAAGTGACACAAAAAGCCCCGGAGGATTGCTCCCCCGGGGCTTTCGCAAAGGTCATGTAAATACTATCGGAGAGGAATTTCCGTTCCGTTAATGCTGACGGCAGTAATTCTCTCGAAAGGAATCAGCTTGTAAATGTCGCTGCCCTCCTCCGAAAAATCAGCAAGAAGGCTGTACACCCAGGTGTGCTCCCATTTTCCGTCCGTATTGTACCCGGCCCAGCCGGAATGCTTTACCGGAACTCCCTTAAACTCCGAATAGAACCAGACGGATCCGTCATCCAGTCTGACATAATCCAGAGATATCGGCTTTCTTTCACTCATCTCATAATCGTATTCGTATTCTGTTTCCGTATGAATTACCAGGCTCATCAGGGAAAGGTCTGCTCCCTTCACAAGCCAGTTCCCCAGCTCTTTGTTGAGGACGAAGGACTCCGTCTTCGTTTCGTAATGGTTCGTCCACTCGAAAGTAAATACTTCGTCGCTTCCGGCGTTCGTGTCGACAACCGTTACGTCCACCTTCATCTTTCTGCGTCCGAAATCCGCTTCTTTCGTCGCCGCTGAGGTCATGTAATAGATAAACCATAGCTTTCCGTCCCGGCAGAAAGCAGCGGATCCTGATCCGCAGCAGCCGTAATAGAATTCCTCGTACTCGTCATCATAGAAAACTGTTCCGTCGAAATCAACCATAAGATTCGGCAGATTGTGAACCCATCCCTCTGGCTCATCGAGGGCATAGTCGGTACTGAACTCGAGATAAATGATATCCGCATCGCCGATGATATTCTCGAGCGTAACGGTTCTGGTTCCCTGCTTGGTAATTCCCATCGGAATATAAGCGTTCCCGAACTCGGAAAGGTCGCTCTGCGCTCCGATTGTTCCGAGGAAATCACTGTTGTTCACTGCTCCGTTCGAAGAAGTAATAATCCGGTTCAGAACCCCTGCGCGGTTCGCAGCCGCAACGGTTCCCGTAAGCAGTACTACGACACAGGCAGCAATCAGGGCGATACGGAACACTCTCTTTCCGCCCTTCTTGGCATACCGGGTCTCTTTCTTCACACGGGATTCCGTATTCGCGATAACGGCTTCTTCAATGAAACGCTCGTCGATATCGGTTAATGCTTTGTTTAAGTCAAATCCTGTCATGCTTGTCAGTCCTTTCTCTTAAGATGCTTCTTAAGCTTCTTCTTTAAAATGTACAACTGATTGCTGATGTATTTCTCTTCGCAACCCATCTGCTTCGCAATTTCCGATACCGGATAGGAATACCAGAACCGTCTCATGAAAATCGTACGTTTTTCCACGGACAATCCGTCCAAAAACGATTCCAGTTTCTCCTTCAGTCCGTCATTGTCTGCGGGTTCCGCCTTGCGGTCATCGGGAATGCTCTCGGAGAGCTCCTCGTAAGAGGTCATTATCATATCTCCCCCGCGTTTCTTCGCCCGATTGCTTCGCAGACGCTCAAATGCGAGATTCCGTACGCTTCTCATCAGATACGCTTTCAGATTGTCCGGCTTCGCGAGCGGAACGGATTTCCATGCGTTCAGATAGGTGTCATTCAAACACTCCTCCGCGTCTCTTTCATCGGAAAGAATGTTCCCGGCAAGGCGAAGCATCTGTGCGCCGTACTTCTTCTGAACCGCTTCCACGGCTTCGTCTGAACCGCAGCAGAACAGTTCAATGATTTGGCTGTCATTCACAACTTCTTCAGACACTTCTCCCTCCTTTCCGGAACCCAAACCGGCCGGCGTGTTTTCCTTTTCACTTATTAAGATGCATTTTTCGACAGGATTTCTAACTTTTTCTGAAAATCGGCTGAAAAAAGTCCCGAAATTTTGTCTCGGGACTTTTCTTCGGATTAATTCTCTCTGTGATCGTACACGCGCTTTGCTTTCTTCTCGGTTCGCGGGAGCGTTCCGATCGGAACGACGGTGATCTTCGGCGTCACGCTCATGCGGGACTTGAAGAGGTCGCGGATGGTTGCGGCCGTGCGGTCGAAATTGACGCGGCCTTCCGCCTCAACGGTTACCAGAATGACATCCTTGTTAATCTCTTCGTCATGCGCGATATCAATCTTATACTCACTCGAAACACCGTCCACCAAACCAAGCAGCTCTTCCACCTGGCTCGGGAACATGTTCACGCCGTGTACCTTGAACATATCGTCGCTTCTTCCCTTGATAATGTCAAGACGCGGGAATTTGCTGCCGCACGGGCATTCACCCGGGATAATGCGGGAGATATCATGGGTACGGAAGCGGATCAGCGGCGCGCCTTCCTTCACAAGCGTCGTGATGACGATTTCACCCTCTTCGCCGTCCGGAACGGTCTTGCCGGTCTTCGGGTCGATGATTTCAATGTATACGTAATCGTCCCAATAGTGCATGCCGGTGTCATATGGACAGTTGATTCCGATACCCGGTCCGTAAATCTCGGTCAGTCCGTAGATATCATAAAGCTCCACGCCGAGTTCTTCATGGATGTACTTACGCATCTTGTCGCTCCAGCGCTCGGAACCGAATACGCCCTTCTTCAGGTGAATCTTATCCTTGATACCGCGGCGGTTAATCTCCTCGGCAAGAAGAAGCGCGTAGGAGGACGTTGCGGTGATGACCGTCGACTTCAGGTCCATCATCATCTGCAGCTGCTTCTCGGTGTTGCCGGGGCCGGTCGGGATTGCCATGGCGCCGAGTTTCTCACAACCTGCCTGGAAACCGATTCCCGCGGTCCAGAGTCCGTAGCCGGGCGTAATCTGGATGCGGTCCTTGTTCGTAATGCCCGCCATCTCGTAGCAGCGCGCGAACAT
>CAMZEW010000061.1:0-9776 GCA_947305875.1 uncultured Lachnoclostridium sp. | reverse complement strand
ATCGCCGGCTTCGAGAAGGTTGTTGACGCAATGCTTGCTCAGGGCGTTTGCTAATCCGTTTTTGAATTCAGACTGCCGCACCGAAAGGTGCGGCAGTTTTTTATTTTGGACGGAGCAGAGCGGAGAAAGTCCTATGAAACCATTCAACTGGAGGATTTCGTGGGTAGCGACAGAGGAGTGTTCCCTACGAAACTATTCAGAAACAAAAAACAGTAGGAATCGGGGTTTGTCTTTTGCATACGGAATTCAAAGAATGAGAAAAAGCGTGGGAAGCTTATGAAAAAAAACTTCCCACTTAAAAGCCCTATTCACATTTTACGTAGGCAATTCCGACGGAGTGATTCATACTGAATTGCCTCATCTTTCAGAATGGTAGGAAACTCAAAAGATTATGCTTGCAAAATGAGCACAAAACAGGTAATATAACCATACACTTCTGAATCCCGGCATGCGGTTCGCATAAAACCAAGCTGCCGATTCTGAATCCCGGCTTGCGGTTCGCAGGAAACTGGGTCAACAATTTCTTTAAACTTCTGTATCTTTTTATTTCCATTCACTTGATTATTTTGTAGGAGGGAGTATGGACTCTTTTTTTGCTGCGCTGAAGAAGCGGAAACAGGAACTGAAGGACACTCTTGAGGAGTGCAGGCACCAGTTGGAGAATCTGCCGGAAGGAAGGCTTCGGATTGCTGAAAAGCCGGGCGGGCCGCAATACTATCAAAGCGGGGACGGGAAGGACACATATCTTCGCGTGAGTGACAGAAAAACTGCGGAACAACTGGCCCAGAGACGGTATTGTGAAAAAGTGATTCGACAGGCTCAAAAGGAACTGAAGCAGATGGAATCGCTGGAGGCGGTCTGTCAGGAGGACTTTCTTGCAAGTTTATGGAAAGAGATGAACCCGCTCCGCAGGGCTTTGGTGCAACCGCTTGATATACCTGACGAGGAGTACGCGAAGGCATGGAGTGAAGTCGCGTATACGGGTAAGGAAATTGATGAGACGGAAAGAACCTTTCTCACGGAACGCGGTGAAACAGTCCGCTCAAAATCGGAGAAGATTATCGCAGACATGCTCGCCTTGCGCGGCGTCCCGTATCGTTACGAGTATCCGCTGAAACTCCGCGGATGGGGACTGTTTTACCCGGATTTTCATGCGCTTAATGTGAGAACACGTGAAGAATTCATTCTGGAGCATTTCGGTATGATGGATAATCCGGAATATGTGAGAAAGTTTCTCAGAAAAATGCGAATATACGAGAGAAGCGGCATTTACCCCGGGCATAACCTGCTGTGCACGTTTGAAACTTCTGCTGAACCGCTGGATTCGTCGGCGGTTGAAAAGTTAATTCAAAGATTTCTGATTTAATGATTCGAAACGGGACAATTGTTCCGCCCGCAAGCAGATAGCCTGCCGATTACGGTCCGATCGGATGCAGATATGGAACGATGAAGCCGATTTGTGCTCATTTTCCTTCTGAATTTTTCTGCGACTCCGATGAAACTCCAATTGATAAGAATTCGGTAGGATAGAATTAAGACAAATGTCACACGAAATAAAGAAAATACAAAGACCAGTAGGAAGGGTTTTTCATAAGTCATCATACTATTTTCTTCAGTTTGTTCGTACCGTAGGAGAATGACACATCCGAATTCATACGAAATAGCAAAACAAGACAGAAGAGTAGGAGCCGGTGCTCCTGTCGCAAGCGTGGAAACTCCCGTAACCTCAAAGAACCGTGAAACGATTGCATTCCCCTGACGCGGTGCTATAATATCCATAGAAGACAGCTTTTCGGAGGGGCCATGGATCTTCTGAAAATTCTTTTCTTTATCACAATCTATTCATTCCTCGGGTGGTGCGTGGAGGTCGTGTACCACACGGTGAAGTACGGGGATTTTTCGAACCGCGGGCTTGTGAACGGGCCGGTCTGCACCATCTACGGTTTCGGCTTCACGGGCGTCGTGCTGCTTCTGGATTCGTTCCGCGACAACATATTCATTCTGTTCGGGGCGTCGATTGTCCTTGCGACCCTGCTTGAGTTTCTGACCGGCTGGATTCTCGAAAAACTGTTCCACGAAAAATGGTGGGACTACTCGAAAGAACCGTTCAATCTGCACGGCTATATCTGCGTGCGTTTCTCGCTGATCTGGGGGCTTGCCGCCACTGGCGCGATGGTGACGGTTCACCCGCTCGTCGAAAAATGCTACACCCTTATCCCCCGTCGCGTGTGCACCATAGGTCTTATCGCGGCAGGCGTGATATACCTTGCGGACTGGGGCATCACGGTGATTGAAATCCGAAAGCTGCAGATCCGGTTCCGAATCGCGAAAAGCATCTCCGACACGATGGACGACATTGCCAATTTCCTCGGCACAAACCTGCATGAGAGCACGCTTGACGTGATGAAGAAGAGCGAGGAAGGCAGGGAGTTTCTTCAGAAGAAAGGCGAAGAAGGAAAAGAATTCCTGCAGGAGACGCACGATGCCTATGTGGAGAAACGCGAGGCACTCGAACTCAGTATGGCGGAGAACCGCGAGCTGTTCCTCGGGCGCATGGAATATGAGAGAGACCGCCTGAAGAAGAGTCTTGAAGACACCCGGGACGGACTTGCGAAGAGCAGCAGGGAACGAATGGAAGGTCTCTTAAACCGTCTGAACCGCATCCGCGAACGGTATGAGAAGATGAGCTTCCGCGCATCCTTTACCGAGCGGCGTCTTGCGAACGCTTTCCCGGCGCTTGATCTGAGACGGAAGGCAGGTAAGGCGGAAGAGAAGAGAACAGAGCCTTCTCAGGACGCTTTGGATTACGATGGTAAATCCCAGTGAATTCCGCCTGCAAAACGTCAACACTCTTTACACCGCAACCACATCACCTTGTACTACAACGATAGAATAACACAACATCTTGTAGTTTTTCACGAAAAAGTGTTTACAAATGATATGTGCCGTGCTATTATCACATAGAAGGGGCAAATGTGATAATCACGGCACATTTTGCGCCCCGACTTAAGCTTATCAATTCATCGAGGAGGTATCTATGAAACTTATCTATCAGGTTGATGACAAGCCGAAAGGCGGCAAGCTGATTGTGTTCGCGCTTCAGCAGCTGCTTGCCATCATGTCGGCGACATTGCTTGTCCCGATTATTATCGGAAACGGCATGGACCCCGCAGCCGCATTGTTCGGCGCAGGCGTCGGCACCATCGTCTATGTGCTTTTCACAAAGCGTAAGAGCCCCGTATTCTTAGGTTCTTCGTTCGCATTTCTCGGATCCATGAGCGCGGCATTTGCCGGCGGCGTTTCGATGGCAGTCGGATATTTCGGACTGATTCTCGGTGCGATTCTTGCAGGTCTTGTATATGTAATCATCGCATTTGTCGTTAAAGTATGCGGCGTTGCCTGGATTGATAAGCTGATGCCGGCTGTTATCATCGGCCCCACGGTTGCCATCATCGGTCTCTCCCTTGCGGCCAATGCGGTCGGAAACCTTTCGAGTCCGCTTAAGAGCGCGAACACGGAGATTTCCGTTGACAACGAATATGAAGTAAAGTTGACGCAGAGCGAGATGAACGGAAGGACTGTCGATGACATCAACCGCCTTTATGTTCTCGCAAAGTCCGGCGTTGACCCGGATAAGGTTGTAGGCTTCAACGCGCTTGAGGCAGGCGAGCATGAAAATGTGAACCACGTTATCTTCTCGGAAGAGACGAAAGAAAACGATGAGGGCAAGGACGAGAAGGTTTACACATTCAAAGTAAAGGCAACGGTGAAAGAAGACCAGCCTTCCGCCCTGAACGGATATCTGTGCCTGATCTGCGGACTTCTGACGCTGGCTGTTACGATGATCTGCTCGGTATTCGGTAAGAAGACGATGAAGCTGATTCCGTTCATTATCGGTATCCTCGCAGGTTACGCGCTTGCACTGATTTTCACAATCATCGGCAAGGCTGCGGACAACTCCGCACTCGTAATCATCGACCTCAGCAACTTCACGAATCTGACGAAGGACGGCGTAGGTCTTGCGACCTTCCTGACTCTTCCGGGATTCTCCTTCGTGAAGGCGTTCGACGCATTCTCCGAAGAGATTACCGGAGCATACTTCCTGCAGATTCTTGCGGCATACGTACCGGTTGCATTCGTCGTATTTGCCGAGCATCTTGCGGACCACAAGAACATTTCCTCGATTATTGAAAAAGACCTCCTGAAGGAACCCGGTCTTCACAGAACGCTCCTCGGCGACGGTGTCGGCTCCATGGCGGGCGCGTTCTTCGGCGGCTGCCCGAACACGACCTACGGCGAGTCCATCGGCTGCGTGGCCATCACCGGCAACGCTTCGGTTCTGACAATCTTCACGGCGGCAATCATGGCGATGGTTGTTTCGTTCCTTTCCCCGTTCGTGGCGTTCCTTTCGTCCGTTCCGAACTGTGTAATCGGCGGCGTCTGCATGGCTCTGTACGGATTTATCGCAGTATCCGGTCTTAAGATGCTTAGTGGCATCGACCTCGGCGAGAACCGCAACCTGTTCGTGGTTTCGGTTATCCTGATTGCCGGTATCGGCGGTCTGACGCTGAGCTTCGGTCAGGTAACCATCACCGCAATCGCATGCGCACTGATTCTCGGTATCCTGACGAACCTGATTCTGAAGGACAGACCCAAGAAAGAAGAGGCTGCTCCCGAAGAAGCGAAAGCAGAAGAGTAATTGTTAAGTTTCACCCGAAACGGCGAAGCCCCTGTCTAGGCAGGGGCTTCCTTTTCGGATATCACACGCCGGAATCCCGGCAGAAAGTGTAGCAGCATGGCAGCAGTGGGACTGATCTGCGGACTGACCTGTCTTTGCATGATCGCAGTCATCTTGTGGAAGCCGCAGGTGAAATACCGCGGCGTGATTTTCGATACCTATCCGCTTGTGGCGCTGACGGGCTGCCTGGTGCTCCTCGTGACGGGGCTTCTGCCGCTTTCCGAATATCTCGACGGGCTCACGAAAGACACGTCGGTCAACCCGATCAAGATTCTGCTGTTGTTCTTTTCAATGACATTTCTCTCTGTGTATCTCGACGAAGCGGGCATGTTCCGTTACCTCGCGGGCGTGACCTTAAAACGCGCCGGCACGAGCCAGAAGCGGCTTCTTCTCTACCTTTACCTGACCGTGTCGTTACTTACCGTATTCACGTCAAATGACATCGTTGTCCTTACCTTCACTCCGTTCATCTGTTATTTCGCGAAATCGGCCGAGATTGACCCGATTCCGTATCTTGTGACCGAGTTCGTCGCGGCCAACACATTCAGCATGGTTTTCATCATCGGAAACCCGACGAACATTTATCTTGCGACGAGCGCGGAGATCGGATTCCTCCCGTACGCAAAGGTGATGTTACTTCCGACGCTTGCGGCGGGGGTTACGGTATGGTTCGTGCTTCGGGTTCTCTTCAGAAAGGAGCTTTCCAAACAGATTTCTACAACTGTAGAATCAAGTAAACTGAAGAATAAGCCCGCAGTTATCCTGGGCGGCGTGCATCTATTTATCTGTACGGTGCTTCTCGTGATTTCGTCGTACGTCGAGTTCCCGATGTGGAAGATTGCCGTCTGCGCGGCAGGCAGCCTGATTCTCACGACATTGATTACCGCGAAGCTCGGCGGCTGGCGCCCGAAGATGATCGGTCGAAGCATCGTAAGACTTCCTTGGCCGCTGATTCCTTTCATCCTTCCGATGTTCGCTCTCGTGCTTGCGATGAACCGTTCCGGAATCTCGGCGCATATCGCGGGCGTACTCGGAACCGGTAATCCGATTCTTACCTACGGCGTGACCTCGACGATTACCGCGAACCTGATCAACAACATCCCGATGAGCGTGCTGTTCTCCTCGCTGATTCCGCACAGCGGCGGCAACGGCCCGATATTCGCTTCGATTATCGGCTCAAACCTCGGTGCCTACCTGACGCCGATCGGCGCGCTTGCGGGAATTATGTGGATGTCGATCTTAAAGACGACCGGTGTGAAGTACACCTTCGGCCGCTTCACGAAATACGGCTTCTGCGTCGTCATTCCGGCACTTGCCGCAGCGCTTCTCGTACTTTGGGCGGTAATATAAAACAGCATACAAAAAAGGACCCTCGAGGGGGTCCTTTTTTCTGTCTTCATTTCGTTACATCCGGCATGAGAAGCTTCGCGTCCCCGCACCGGACTTTCAGGTGCCGGACCTCGCCGACGACCTCGCCGTCGTTATGGACGAACTGCTTCCGGTCGGTAATCAGTTCGAGCTCCTTACAGTCGAAGGTCTCGACGTTCCGCATCTTTATGTAGCTTCCGTTCTTAATCCGCGGGAGAGAGAAGAGCACCTTCCACGGGTTCATATTGTGGGCAAATGTGACCGTAATCTTTCCGTCACACGGATCTGCCGTCGGGGCCATCTTAAGCCCGCCGCCCTGATAGCGGTGGTTCATCATGCAGACGAAGATGACGTCACTGTAGGAACGCGAGATTCCGCCGTCCGCAATCAAAGTCATCCGGAAACGCGGATTGGCGAAAACCTGACGGACTGCCACCAGAAAGTAGGCGAGTTTGCCGAGCCCGAAACGGTTCAGAAACGGCTTCAGCTTGGAGCGGTTGACTTCGACGCATACCTTTGCGTCATAGCCGATTCCGGAGCTTCCCGCGAAACAACTCCGCCCGCCGGGATGGAGTTCCATCTCGCCGTAATCATATCCCGCTTCATCCGACGAAGCGAGCACCTTTTCCGCTGCCTTAGTAAGGTCCGCAGGCAGCCCGAGTCCTCTTGCAAGGTCATTGCCGGAACCTGCCGGCAGATAGACAAAATGCAAAGACTCACTCGGTTTGATTCCGTTGATTGCCTCGTTGACCGTGCCGTCACCGCCGACCACCCATACGGTCTTTTCGCCTTCCGCCTCGGAAAGCTTGCGGCACATTTCCCGCGTATCGCCGGGCTTCTCGGCAAGGTGCAGCTGATAAGCCTTCCCATGCGCCTTAAGCACGCGCGTGACGACTTCGGCGGCCGTCTGCTTCCGGCCGGCTTTGGCTTTCGCATTGACGATTACATGAATCATACAGAACTCCCTTATTTTTCCTTACGCTTACGGGCGCGCCCGAGCTTCTGCTCCCTTGCTATGTAAATCGGCCGTTTCTTGACTTCGAGATAGGCCTTCGAGAAATACTGTCCCAAAACACCGATCATCAGAAGCTGGATGCCTCCGAGGAACAGAATAACCGTAATCAAGGTCGGATAACCGTCTACCGGGTCGCCCCAGATCAGCGTCTTAATCACTACCCAGATCATACTGAGAAACGCGCCGAAACAGATGATTCCGCCGAGTATCGAAGCAATCGCAAGCGGCACTGTGGAAAATGCCAGGATTCCGCTCAAAGAATACTTGAAAAGACTCCAGAAGGACCACTTGGAGCTTCCCGCCGGGCGCTCCACGTTGTGGTAAGGAATCCAGAGCGTGCGGAAGCCGACCCAGGTGAAGATGCCTTTCGTAAAGCGGTTGACTTCGGGCATCGAAAGGACTGCGTCTGCCATTTGCCGCGTCATCATGCGGAAATCGGTGGCGCCTTCCGGGATGTCGACGCCGGAAATCTTCTTGTTCAGCTTATAGAACTGCCGCGAGAACCACGAACGGATGCGGCCTTCTCCCTTCCGGTCGAGGCGGCGCATCGCTACGCTGTCATACTCTCCGCCGAGGATGTTGTCGAGCATCTGCGACAGAAATGCCGGCGGATGCTGCAGATCGGAATCCATCACGACGAGGTAATCTCCGACGGCGTTCTGGAAACCCGCGTAGATGGCCGCTTCCTTTCCGAAATTGCGCGAGAACGAAACGAAGTGCACCCGCTCGTCCTGTTCGGCATAAGACTTAAGCAGCGAGAGGGTGGTGTCCGCCGAGCCGTCGTCGACGAACAGAAATTCGCACTGAACGCGGTCGGCCAGTTCGTCGGCCGTCCGGCAGATTTCTTCGTAAAATGAGGGGAGTACCGCCTCTTCGTTGTAGCACGGCACAATTATGGAAAGCAAACGATCGGTCATGTCAGGTCTCCGGTATAAAATGGTTTATTTCAAAAGGTTTCCGAGAAGTCCGGTAACTTTATCAAGAGTGCTCTCGGGAGCGGACTTCTTGGCGGTTGTTCCGGTCTTCTTCGCGGAAGAAGTCTTCTTGGCAGCAGTTGTCTTCTTGCCGGTTGTCGAAGTCTTCTTGCCGTCCGTCTTCTTCTTGGAATCGGTCTTCTTACTGTCGGTTTTCTTCTTGCTGTCCGTCTTCTTGGCAGCGGGCTTCTTCTTGCCGCTTGTTGTCGTCGCAGCTTCCGGCTTCGCTTCGGAAGCGGTGTTGGTGGAGACGAGTCCCATCAGGCCCGAGGTGAGCTTGCCGAGATCGACTTTGCCGAGGAGCGCGCCGAGAAGTGCCGCGTTGCCTGCGGAAGCAGTGGACTGATTCTGGCCGCCGACCATGTTAAGAAGCATCGGAGCGGCGGAACTCAATACATTGTTGGTTGTGCTCTGGCTGACGCCGCTCTGTTCGGAAACCTGGGCGGACGAGGTGTTGCTGCCGTTTGTAAGAAGAAGCGGAAGGGCAGTGGTAAGAACGCTCGAAACGTCCTTTTTGGAAGCACCGGACTTCTTGCTGACTTCCTGAACGGTTTTATCGGTTATCAAGCCGCTTAATAATGCAGAAAAATCCATAATTCATAATCTCCTTTGCTTTTATTGCAGGTCTTTCAATCATTATCAACCGAAAGCAAAAAAAAGTCAATAAAATCTGCGCAAATTCATTGAAAAGTAACAGAATATAGTATATAATAACTCTGTAAACAACGATATGGCGGGTTTTCCGTCAGGGTTGTCACAATAAAACGGATATAAAGGAGTGTAATCGTATGGCCGAGAAGAAGGAAACGACTGCCAAGAAGCCTGCCGAGAAGAAGGCACCGGCTGCCAAGGCATCCGAGAAACCCTACAGCACCGCAGGCGCAACCGAGAGACGTATCGGTGCCGTTATCTGCTGGCTGCTTGCCATTGCTTGCGAGATCGTTGCAATCTGCCTGTACTCCGGTAAGATTGAAATCACGTTCATGAACACGCTTGTTGCTCTTATAGCACTTCTTGTGATTGACCTGATTCTTGTGATTGTAGGCTCCATGCTCTGGAAGAAAGCAAATCACATTGATCCCGCTTCCGAGAAGAACAAAGTGAAGTTCTTCCTGTGGAACAACATGGGCGTTATCGCCTGCATCATTGCGTTCCTGCCTTTCATCATCATGATCCTGACCGACAAGGAGAACAAGGATCCGAAGATGAAGAAGATTGCCGGCATTGCCGCTGCCGTAGCATTGGCTATCGGCGTGCTTTTGAGCATTGACTGGAACCCGATTTCCGAAGAAGAGAAGACCGAGCAGGTGAAGTACCAGAATACGGTTTACCGCACACAGTTCGGTAAGAAGTACCATCTGTTTGAGGATTGCCAGCACATCAACTCGAGTGACTCGAAGACCGACTGTACCGTTGAGGAAGCTATCAACCACGGCTGCAACGACGTCTGCAAGACCTGTGCGGAACGTTATGAGAAGGAGAACGGAAAGAGTTATCTGGACATAAAAGACGCAGTGGAAGGGGCAAGCCAATAGCCTCCTGATTACCGCATAGAACCGGAGCCCGGCATTTTCGCCGGGCTCTTTTTTGTTTATTCGGGAATGAATGGGAACGAGCTAGATTTGTCGATTATCACACCTACACACAATTATCTATGACATAGTGTGATAATTTCTTCGGG
>CAMZEW010000060.1:0-9808 GCA_947305875.1 uncultured Lachnoclostridium sp. | reverse complement strand
CCGAATTCTTGTTTTCGAAATTCCGTCGGTTCATTTTTCTTCCGTTTGACCGACTATTTTCTTCTTCTCTGGATTCAGTCGGATTTTTATCCGACCGAATTCTTGTTTTCGAAATTCCGTCGGTTCAATCTCGTTTCAGAGGACCGACCGTTTTGATAATACCTCAATTCAGTCGGATTTTTAACCGACCAGATCCCTTTTTTTTGATTTCAGTCGGTCAGCAGCCATTCGGGCTGCCCACGGCGTCACTCAATCCGCCCCACGTCATCACAGCCCACACCCTGCATTCCTCCGCCACACAAAAAACTGCCACCGGGCAATGCCGGGTGGCAGTTACAAACCAAATCAATTCACACCTCTTTCACGGTTAACCCTTCCGATTCAGTGATAACTATTTCCGCTTCCACGGATTCCATCACTCCGTCCTTGCCGTAAACTCGCCGTTCTCCACGTCGAGTACAATCGTGCCGCCAGGCTGGACTTCGTCGGAAAGAATCATCTTCGCGCTTAATGTCTCCACATGCTGCTGGATGTAACGCTTCAGCGGACGTGCGCCGTATACCGGATCGTAAGCCGCGTCAACAGCGTAATCTCTTGCCGCAGGCGTCAGTTTCACGGTAATCCGGCGGTCATGCAGCCGTTCGTTCAGCTCCGCCATGAGAAGATCGATAATGCCGTTGATGTTCTCCTTGGTGAGAGGCTTGAACATGATAATCTCATCCAGACGGTTCAGAAATTCCGGACGGAAATGAAGCCTCAGTTCGTTACGAACTGCCTGCTCGCTCTCCTCCTTAATCGTTCCGTCCTCGCGGATACCGTCAAGCAGGTACTCCGCGCCGAGGTTCGACGTCATGATCAGAATCGTGTTCTTAAAGTCAACCGTACGTCCCTTCGAGTCGGTAATCCGGCCGTCATCAAGCACCTGCAGAAGGACATTGAACACATCCGGATGCGCCTTCTCCACCTCATCGAAAAGAACTACCGAATAAGGCTTTCTGCGGACTGCTTCGGTCAGCTGGCCGCCCTCGTCGTAGCCGACATATCCGGGAGGTGCACCGACCAGTCTTGCGACGCTGTGCTTCTCCATATATTCGCTCATGTCGATACGGACCATATTCTGCTCGTTGTCGAACAGAGCCTCCGCAAGTGCCTTCGCAAGCTCGGTCTTACCGACACCGGTGGGTCCTAAGAAAAGCATCGACCCAATCGGCTTGCCGGGATCCTTGATGCCCGCTTTCGACCGAAGGATTGCTTCCGTCACCTTCGTAACGGCTTCGTCCTGGCCGATTACACGCTTATGTAAGAGCTCTCCGAGACGAAGCGTCTTCTGGCGCTCGCCCTCGGTAAGCCTCGCTACCGGAATGCCCGTCCAGCGGGACACAATCTTCGCGATTTCGTCCTCGTCGACAATCTCGTGTACCAAAGCGTCGTCGCGGTCTTTCGTCTGCGCTTCGGCTTCCTCAAGCTCCTTCGCAAGCTTCGGCAGCGCACCGTACTTCAGCTCGGCGGCCTTCTCAAGGTTATAGGAACGCTCGGCATCGGCAATCTGCTTGCTGATCTCCTCCTGCTCCTCTTTGATCTTACGAATCTTCTCAATGGATTCCTTCTCGGAATCCCACTGCGCCTTCTTCACGGCAAATGCGTCCTTCTTCTCCTGCATCTCCCGTTCGATTGCCGCAAGCCGCTCCGCGGAATTCGCATCCTGCTCCTTCCGAAGGGCTGCCGCCTCAATCTCCAGCTGCATGATGGAACGCCGCGCGTCATCCATCTCGGTCGGCATCGAATCAAGCTCGGTCTTGATCAAAGCACACGCCTCATCCACGAGGTCGATTGCCTTATCGGGAAGGAACCGGTCGGAGATATAACGGTTCGTAAGAAAGGAAGCGATCACAAGCGCATTATCCGAAATCTTCACGCCGTGGAATACCTCGTAACGCTCCTTCAAACCACGGAGAATCGATATAGTATCCTCAACGGTCGGCTCGTCCACCATAACCGGCTGGAAACGCCGTTCAAGCGCAGCATCCTTCTCGACGTACTGACGGTACTCGTTGAGCGTCGTCGCGCCGATACAGTGCAGCTCGCCTCTTGCGAGCATCGGCTTTAACATATTGCCTGCATCCATCGCGCCGTCGGTCTTGCCTGCACCGACAATCGTATGCAATTCATCGATGAACAGAATAATCCGTCCGTCGCTCTTCTTCACTTCCTCAAGGACCGCCTTCAGACGTTCCTCGAACTCGCCTCGGTACTTCGCACCGGCCACAAGCGCACTCATATCAAGCGAGAACAGGCTCTTGTTCCGAAGCGCTTCCGGCACATCGCCGTTCACGATACGCTGCGCAAGCCCCTCGACAACGGCCGTCTTGCCGACGCCGGGCTCACCGATCAGAACCGGGTTATTCTTCGTCTTACGGGACAGAATCCGGATTACATTCCGGATCTCCGCGTCACGTCCGATTACCGGGTCCAGCTTCTGCTTCCGCGCCCGCTCCACGAGGTCGTAGCCGTACTTTTCAAGCGTGTCGTACGTTGCCTCGGGATTATCGGTATTCACCTGCTGGTTGCCGCGGACCGTCGCCAGAACCTTTAAGAATTCCTCCCTCGAAATCCGGAACTCCGAAAGGAGCGCAGCCGTATCCCGCTCAGCGTACTTTAAAAGCGCAAGAAACAGATGCTCCACGCTGACATAGGAATCCCCCATGCCCTTCGCCTCGTCCTCGGCATAAATCAGAATCTTATTGAGCCCCTGCGACACTCTCGTATCGCCGCCCTGTACCTTCGGAAGCCGTTCAATCAGCCCCTTCACCTGCGCTCCGAAAACCGGAAGCACAATCTGCATCTTCGAAAGAAGCTTCGGAATCAATCCCTCCGCATCATTCAGCAAAGCGGAAAGAAGGTGCTCGGAACGGATCTCCGGATTGCCGTAATCGTATGCAATTTTCTCAGCTGCCTGTACGGCTTCAAGCGATTTCTGCGTAAATTTGTTAATGTTCATAAAATCACCTTCTTTGTTATATCTGTTTTATGTGTTCTACTTCCTATAGCACAAATATAACATTTTCCGCAACAAATGTCAAGCCCGAAGATTTACGCAGCCTGCGTCTTTACTTTCTTCTTTTTGCCGATCCGGAAGCCGATGATTACGAGAATTGCGTTAAATACGACGATAATCACCGCAGCAATCACCATCGCAAGCGCGCCGGTGCGGCCGCTGTTCATGCCGTCCCAGAGAGGGCGGATGACGTACGGTTTAATGAATTCATCGTAGTCTTTGCCGGAGAAATACTCGTCAAGCGCTTCTCTTTCCTTCTTGTTCAGCTTGGCAACTCGTCCTTCCACGGAATACACCGTTTCCGTCGGCATCGGCCCTTCGCCTTTCCACCACGCCTGAAAAGCCTTCGCGGCCTCGTCGAGCTTTTTGAATTTCTCGGTTTTGCTTACCAGCACGTAATGCTTGAACAGGTAGTCATCCTCTGCGTCAAGAACGGGCACGAGATAATAGCGCGTATTGGAGGAGTAGGTTACCTTGTTTCCTTTGCTGAGCGTCTCGCCCTTCACGATGGCATAGTCCCACGTAAACACGACGTCGACCGTGACGTGGTCACCGGGCTTCATCTCATCCATTTCAACCGTAAGGGCGTCATACGGCTTCTTCATCTCCGTGATGAGGTCCAGAATCCAGTCGCGGCTGAACCACAGCATAATAAGTCCCGTAAGCAGAAACGAGCCCCCTAAGCCAAGCAAAATTCCCTTTGCAATCTTCTGTCCCTGTGTCATACTGTTCCCTCGCTTTCTTTTATTCACATTTTCCGGTATGTGCTGCCGGTTGGTTCCCGATTGTCATCGTGCCATCTGCCGCGTACCGATCATAGATGCAGGCAATCAGCCCCGCAGCGTAATCGGGCATTAAGCCGCAGTATTGCGGCGTCTCTTCTCTATCATCACCGCTACGCCTGCCATGGACAGAAGAATCAACGCCGCCCAAAGAACCGGCATAGCCGTGTCGCCGGTCACCGGGGTGGTGTCCGGAGCAACAACCTCCGGAGTAGTTTCCGCCGGAGTGACCACTGCCGGAGTGACCACTGCCGGAGTGACCACTGCCGGAGTGACTTCCGGCACAAGAATCTTTAGGGTAGTCGAAGACTCCCCGTCACCGAAGATAATCTTGATGAGATGCTCACCGACGGGAAGCGTTTCCAGATAAGACGGCTGCAGTTCAAGAATCAGGCTGCCGCTTCTTGCTTTCCAGTTCGCTTTTCCGGAAGCATCTTTTTCAGGTACAGCTTTTCCATCCACTTCAATCCCTCGAAAATGGCTGAAAGTTGATGCGTCATCCTCGAGACGCTTGAATACAAATGTCAGGGATTTGTCGCTGCCTTTCGTATATTCGCTACCGACTCCGCTGACGGCTTTATACTCCCCTTTTGTCTTTTCTGAAATGGTAAAGTCTCCGTTCTTTACTGTAACATCGTAATTTGCGTTCTCGGTATAAGTGGCGGTAATAACACCCTTATAGGTTCCGGGGGCCTCGTCGGAGTTCGTTCTCTTATAAGCAATCTTGCCGAGGTCTCCCTCTGACGCGAGACCTTCGACCGTTCCGGTATATACAGGATCTGCCTCGCCTTCTGTCTTCGAAGCGGAAGTTACGGAGATTGTAGCTTTTGCGGGAAAAATCGTAAGCCCCACCGGGTCCAGTTCTACATCAACATAATTCTTATTCGTAACCTTAACTACGATGCTGTTGATACTGTCCGCCACATCCGTAACAATTGGCATTGTTTTGCTCTCTGTATCATTGTAGATGTAAGTAAATTCATCTCCGTCAAGTACTGTAGACATATCTATCGTGATGGAATGCTGCTTTCCGTCATAGAAATCATTGCAGCCTATAACTTCAGGACTACTCGGCCTGTCAGCCTTAGTAATGTGAATCCATCCATCCGTAACAACCAAGTCCACCTCTGAATAGTTAACTGCCGAAGCCACAAAATCATCTTTGGTCAGACCCATCATGTATTTTTCTTCTCTGGCATCTGTACCGGAAGCCTTTGCTTCTTTCCCCTCTTTTAAATATACTGAGATGCCTTCAGCAATACCTTCACCGTCAGCATCCGCTAAAACATACCCGCTAACCGTCCGTTCCAAACCATTGTAAGGTTGCGTGTCGCTATTACCGGTTACATATACCGCAATGCTTTCTGCCGGGTCAATAGTAATAGAGCCGGGGATTACAGAAAACGTTACGTTATAGTTTTCTGTCATTGCAACAAAGTCGATTGCTTTTAATGTCATCTCCGTTGTGCCTGCATCTTTGCGTGTTGCTGTAGCGCTGGCACTATCCTGCGAAGGTCCGATAATATCCTTCTTCGTAAGATCTGCTCCCTCCGGAATAGATATTGTATAACCATTTACACTATGCTCATCCCCATCATATGTGATAGGCGTCTGATTCTTATTTCCTGTAATTGTAACCGTTACATTTGCCGGGTTAATAGTAATAGAGCCGGGGATTACAGAAAACGTTACGTTATAGTTTTCTGTCATTGCAACAAAGTCGATTGCTTTTAATGTCATCTCCGTTGTGCCTGCATCTTTGCGTGTTGCTGTAGCGCTGGCACTATCCTGCGAAGGTCCGATAATATCCTTCTTCGTAAGATCTGCTCCCTCCGGAATAGATATTGTATAACCATTTACACTATGCTCATCCCCATCATATGTGATAGGCGTCTGATTCTTATTTCCTATAATAGTAACCGTTAAATCGCTCTGAGAGATTCTAATCGTACCAGATCCATACGCCGTTTCGTAATCAGGATTTTCTGCCTTAACGTATATCGTCCACGGCGCCGTGTAACAAATAAATTCCGGATTGCATGTCTCCCAACAACTCTCCTTGAATTCCGGGCTACTGGGGTCAACATCACTGTAGTAAATTGTAGTTCCCGCAGGTAGCTCGTCGGTATTCACCATAATGCTATGGGGCTTCCCATCATATGGTTCATCGTAACTTGTCACTACAAGCCCTAACGTCTCCTTAGGAACATCCTCTTGTGAAGAGAACAACACGATCTTCTGATTGTCCGTTCCGTATGCAAGCATGACCCGTGGGCGTATACCGGGAAATACCATCATTGCAAGCACCAGGAGCACTGCCCAGCCAAGTAGTTTTCTTCCGTAATGTCTCATCACATTTTCCTCCTAAACCAACGTGTTCTGGACCGTTACCGGCGCCATACTGAGTATACTTTTGCAGGTTTCGCTGCTGTTACCCCTTCATCTTCCCGTCTTCCACGGCGACGGCAACCTGCCACGCGTCTTCGTAGACGACAGCACCGACGTAATTCGTATAGATGATATCGTGAGGGTGATGGTATTTGTCCAGAATCGCAACGGCCGGGGCGATCATCTTCTGCATTTCCTCCGTGCTTTCGGTCTTGAAGAACGTGATGACCTTCTCGCCGTTTTTGCAGGGCTCCGGTTCCGGCAGATTATCCTTGAACCATTCGTCGATTGCGCGGAACTTCTGCTCGTCTTCCGCGTCCATAACCCCGTCCTGAATCATCCTCCAGCAGATGCCGAAGATTCCCTTCGGGTATTTCGTAATCCAGGAGTCTTCCCTGCCCTGGATGCGCATGTATTTCGCCGTCATCATAAAATCTCCTTCTCACTGCTTAATCACGGAATAATCAAGCATCACATCGAGGTCCACGTCGCCGGTAATTCCCGGGACCGTCCCCTCGCTCGTGTACTGCCAGATGGCGAAATCAAAGCGGTACGAAGTCCTCTCGCCGTAGTAAGCGAACCAGAACGGATAATCCGCGAGCGCGTCGCGGTCGTAGCTCATGATTGACCAGCGAAGGCTCGAATAAACCATCGGCGTGTAGCCGGCTGCTTTAATCCTTTCGCAAAATGCAACGAGGCATTTCGTTCTCTGCTCCCTCGACACCAGATTCCCGCGTGCGGTCTGCTTGGCTTCATACAGTTCGGTGTCGATAACAAGCGGCAGCGTGATGTTCTCCGCGCCGTATTCTTCAATCTTTTTTAAGATGAATTCGGCCTCTTCGACGGCCTCTTCCTCGGTGATGGCCTGTGAATAGAAGTACACGCCGACATCCATTCCCGCGGCAGCGGCTTCCTGGATGTTCGTCTTCGCGTAGCTGTCGCCGTCGACGGTTCCCTGGGTCGCGCCGCGGTAGCCGATGCGCACAATCGCGAAATCAATCCCTGCTTCCTTCACTTTCTTCCAGTCAATCGCGCCCTTATTGTTGTTGTGATACGAGACGTCGATTCCCATCTTCGAGATCACGTTGCCGTCGTCGTCCGTCAGATACCGGAAGCCGTTGTCCTTAATGAGCAGGTTGTCAAAATTGTAGCTATGCATTCCGACGTTCTGAAAACGCGGAAGGTAATATCTCGCAGATCCCGATCCCGAAAGCACAATTGGGTTCTCAAGCGGCTCCGCGCTCGGTTCGATAATCTTCGTGCTCTGCGGGTCCTCGTAATCAAAGCCGACGTAAGCGCCGAACTTCGTGTTGATCAGCTTGAAGCCGTCACCGTCCGGAACAATCGCCCCGTCGAGATAGCCGATGTATTCGTTCTCTCCGAGTCTGACCGGCGTCGAAACGGTAATCGGAAACTCCTCTCCGCTCACCGTAATTCCGTCAAATGCCACGCTGTGCACGGACGAATGGAATAAAAACTCCGCATTGGCCGCCTTCACGGTTACATGGTCGGTTCCCTTTTCTTCGAGTGCGAAGAACGGCTCAAGGACGCTCTCCGGCTTCACGGAAACCGCCTCGTCAAGCGTCAGCATATTGATGAATCCGAAGGTCCCGTCCGCATTTGCAAAGAAGAGATAAGGAATGTCGTCGTAAACGACCGGTTTTCTCTTCGCAATCTCCCATACATTGTCCATCGAAATCGCGTTTCTGCAGGTGCGGATATCGGTTCCGTTCGAAATCAGTACCGGAAGATCCGTCCCGGTCTCCCCTTCCGGCGGGTATTCGTTGCGCACATAGACAGTAAGCCCGTTCGCATAATTCAATGTGATGTATTCCCATCCCATGATTTCCTGGACACGCACAATACAGTCATAGTTCGAGTATTCACTCGCGTGTTCCCTTGCCTGCGGGTCTGAAAAACGGTTTTGTACTACAACAGTAGTATTAGGTGTTTCCTGCTTCTTCGGGTTCTTTTTGAGAAGGTATACGACCCCCACGGTCGCAACTGCGAAAAGCACCAGAAGCAGCCATGCCGCAACGCGCCATACCGTCAGATGCTTCTTCAGTTTCTTTAAGATTTCTTCCTGTTCCATAACTTCCCTTTTCCTTTGTCCATATTCTTTTTTATTATACAGGAAAACGGCGTTAGATACAAGTAAAAACGGGCGAAGAAAGGACACGTTTCATTTGACGGAACGGCCCGCATCGGTTATCATAGAAGAAAGAAACATGCGGAGGCATTCATGGAGGAGATTCCTTACACAATCCAATACTCCCGCCGGCGTACGGTCGGAATTCACGTGACCAAAGAAGGGAACGTGGTGGTTCGTGCGCCCTTCGGAACGTCGGAACGGACCATCCGCCGGATTGTTTCGGAGAAGCAGGACTGGATCCGGCGTACCGTGACCAAGGTGCTGAATTCCGGCTCTTCAGCAAGCGCCCCTGCGGACCGCTATTTCGACGGCGCGCTCTTCCCGCTTCACGGGGGAGTTGCCGAGCTGATGCTCCGCGAGACGGACACCGACGATGACAACATCGTTGTCGCGCTGCACCCCGATGTGCGCCGCACCATCCTTGCCGTCCGCGGCCGCGACCTGACGCCCGACCGCGTGCAGGCGGCTGTCGACATCTGGGGCCGCCGGTACGCCAAAGCCTATCTCGCCGCCCGTGTCGAGAAATACGCCCGCCGCATGGACATCTCCTACAACCGCCTCACCATCCGCGAGACACGCACACGCTGGGGCAGCTGCTCCTCGGAAGGCAATCTGAACCTTCACTGGAAACTGATTCTTCTCTCCGAGCGCCTCTCCGACTACGTCATCGTCCACGAGCTCTGCCACCGCGTCGAAATGAACCACAGCAAAGCCTTCTGGGCGCAGGTCGCCGCCGTCCTCCCGGACTACAAGGACCGCCGCAAAGACCTGAAAGCAATCGAAAAGCAGATTCTCAGCTGGTAAAGCAGGTTTTCTTAGCATCTCTTCTCGCATTTTTCACACCGGACGCGGTTTCCGCCGCTCCGGTGTTATCTTTTGCGCTGCGTTTTCACACCGGACACACATTTTGCCGCTCCGGTGTTATCTTTTGCGCTGCGATTTCACACCGGACACACAAAACAGGTATTCGGTGTTATTCTTTTTTGGTATTTTTCACACCTACCGTTAGTTAATTCCGAATGGTGTGACTTTCTTTATGAAATCTTCACACTCGGATTAGAACGTCTTCCATTCGGTGTGATTCCTACGGCTTATTCATCACACCTATAATCCTCTTTCTTCCGCCCGGTGTGAGTTCTCTTGCTCAACCCTCACACCGGACCTATACACCTCTCTGTTTGGTGTGAAGATGCCACTATCCGACTTCCCGTCCCTCTCTTTATTTCACGAATTGCCAACCAGAAAACCGTCATAAACATTCAATCGAAAGCCGCCACGAGACAACAAATCAGAAAGCAGTCACGGGACAACAAAACAGCAGGCCGCGACGCCGTAAATCAACTTACGGCGTAACAGCCTGCTTGAAACTTCACATCAATCAATTCAATTATCGGATTCCCGCGTGAGGCAGGACATCCTTCTAGTGGTGGA
>CAMZEW010000059.1:0-9841 GCA_947305875.1 uncultured Lachnoclostridium sp. | reverse complement strand
CTAAAATATGGCGCAAGCAAACGACTTGCGCCAAGTTCCACCGCCATTACGGACATTCCCGCAAAAAATTCGGTCAGATAAAGAAATATCTTATTCTTAAGAATCGGACGTTTCTTGTCCATCTCCCCTCCGCATTAAAGCTCTGCCAGCTGTGCGATGACGTCCTTCGTCATCAGGCAGGAATAGTGTTCTTTATAGAAAGCGAGATTCGCTTTCGGAAGCATCTCCCCGTACTCGCATGCGATGTTGCACACGCGGTTGAAGTCTGTCGCGGAAGTCCCCGACAGGAAGAAACAGAGCAGATACGTATGTTCCCGGTCAACCCGGTACAATACGGCGTCACCGGTGTAGAAGTCCTTGACCGATTTGGCAAATGCCACGAGATTATCAAGATTCGCGAAGCAGAATGCCTTCGCTTCCTCGAGAACAATCTGAGGAGTTTCCGAATCCTCGGTCTTGCCGGCCTTACGGTCCTCCAGACGCTTCCGGATCAGATCGAGAAGCGTATTATCGAGATGGTTCAGATCGATTGCCGTAACATCGGAATCGGACTCGTCCTCTTCTTCCTCCGGATCTCTGTTATAAGGGGTAAATGTGGAGAACCGGGTGTCCAGTTCCTCCGGATTGTCCACTTTCGTGATGATCAGAACGAGAGACTCCGGCGATGTCGGAATCGCTTCAATCATCAGCGGAGAGTCGTCGGGTTCGAAATCGCACTCCACGGAAGCCCTCTCCATCATATCGCGGAACAGTTCTTTTGCCTTGCCGGAGCCATAGGCAAATTCACTGAGTTTCAAATGGCGGTCCTTCAGATCCTGAGGATTCAAAGTACAGCGGATTTGGTTTTCGTTGATCTTTTCAATCTTCATATGCCTGACTCCTTTCTTTTGGTAATTCCATTATACCATTTTAGTACTTGAAGTATAAGGGAAATGTGCTGTAAAGTCAATGAACTTTTTGTGAAAAATGCCACACCGAAAACGCCGTGAAACCCGTCATCCGCTGTCAAAACGGCGAAAAGAATCCCGTCTTTTCGGTAAGGTTTCCGATGGATTACGCGAGGCGCATTCTTTATACTTTAGGTGTGGCGGGTTTCTGAAGACGGAACGGTAATAAAAACCGTTCCCGGGAATACGGGAGAATATACCACGGAGGTGAATCTCCTGTCGGAAACGGAATCCTTCGCGCGTATGGTTGTGACGCGTGATTGTAACGGCACCTGCGACGTGGTTTCTTACGGACGGAAAGAGACAAAAGGAAACGGCGGATACCGCTCTCACACATATCGCGTTCAGCTCTTTCCGGCCGGCGGAAGCCGATTTTTGTGCTTCACATTTATTTCACTTGCATTTGCCGGTGTTTTGAGATATGATAATGGCGACGATGAGAACGTCAATATCGTTTGAGGAGGAAATGTAATATGGCATATGTAATCGGTGACGCTTGCGTTGCTTGCGGATCTTGTGCAGACGCTTGCCCCGTTGGCGCTATCAGCGAGGGAGACGGAAAGTATGAAATCGATGCTGACGCTTGCCTGGAGTGCGGCTCCTGCGCAGCTCAGTGCCCGATGTCTGCAATTTCCGAAGGCTAATAAAGCAGAATAACAACAGCCGCTGCAATCGCAGCGGCTGTTTTCTTTTACTTCTCTTCTTTCTTCTCGCGGTTCCGGTCGAGATTGACGAACTTCGTCAGGCTCGGAACGAATCCTAGTTCCACGGTACCGATCGGGCCCTGACGCTGCTTACCGATGATGACTTCGGTAATGCCGGCTTTCTCGGTATTCTTGTGATAATACTCATCGCGGTATAAGAACATAACAACGTCGGCATCCTGCTCGATGGCTCCGGAGTCACGCAGGTCCGAAAGCATCGGGCGCTTGTCGTCACGCGTCTCGGGGTTACGGGACAGCTGCGAAAGCGCGATGACCGGACAGTTGATCTCACGCGCAAGTGCCTTTAACGAACGGCTGATTTCGGAAACCTCGTTCTGTCTCGATTCGGACTTCTTGCCGCCGCTCATGAGCTGCAGGTAGTCGATGATGACCAGCTGCAGGTTCTTCTCGAGTTTCATCTTACGGCACTTGGAACGGAGCTCCTGCACGGAGATGGCAGGCGTGTCGTCAATCATCAAAGCCGAGTTGCCGAGCACGCGGGCACTCGTTACAAGATCATTCCAGTTGCTGTCTTCGAGGTTACCGGTACGGATCTTCTGCGAATCGACGCCCGAATGCATCGAAAGCAGACGGTTCACAAGCGATACCGCGTTCATCTCGAGGCTGAAGATTGCCGTCGGGATGTTGTTCTTCACGGCAATATGCGAAGCGAGGTTTAAGACAAATGCCGTCTTACCCATCGAAGGTCTCGCGGCAATCAGGATCAGATCGGACGGCTGCAGGCCCGCGGTCTTATAGTCAAGGTCCAGAAAACCGGTTGCGATGCCGGTGACCGCCCCCTTGTTCTTGTAGGCGGCTTCGACGTTCTGGATGGCCTGTACGACGACTTCGTTAATCGGCGTGATGTCGCCGGTGCTGCGCTCCTGGAAAAGCTTGAAGAACTCCGCTTCCGCGCGCTGGAACAGGTCGCCGGTGTCCTCTTTGTCAAGATATGCGGCGCCGGACATTTCCTCCGCGACCTTGATAAAGGAACGAAGCCGCGCCTTCTCCCGGACGATTCCGGCATAATACTTCACATTTGCCGAAGAAGGAACCGCATCCAGAAGATTTCCGATGTACTCAACGGAACACAGTTCATCCGGCATCTGCTTCATGCGGAGACGGTCCTGCACGGTGACCACGTCCGCTTCCACGCCCTCGCCCGAAAGCTCGGTGAGCGTTTCGAAATAGGTGCCCATCGTCTTATCGTAGAAGCAGTCCTTCGTAAGCATCTCGGATGCGGCCAGAATCGCATCGCGGTCCATGATCATCGAACCGATTACCGAGTGTTCCGCCTCAATGCTGTGCGGAGGAACCCGCTTAATCAATGTATCATCCATATCAGATTCCTTCCACCTTAACGGTAAGCTCCGACGTTACCTGCGGATGCAGTTTCACCGACGCGGAGAACGTTCCCTCGTTCCGGATCGGATTCGCAAGGGAAATCTTCTTCTTGTCAATTGCGAGATTCAGCTGCTCCTGCATCGCCTCGGCGATTTCCTTCACCGAAACCGAGCCGAACACCTTTCCGTTCTCGCCGGTCTTGATACGGACCGTTACGGTGCTGCCGTCAATCTTCTTGCCGAGCTCCTGCGCCGCTTCAAGCTGTTCCTTCTCAAGTTTCGCCTGCGCCGCCTTCTGCAGCTTCAGGTCGTTCAGGTTCTTCGCGTTGGCCTCCAGACCGAGCTTCTTCGGAAGAATGAAGTTCCTCGCATAGCCGTCGCTTACTTTCACGATTTCGCCCTTCTTTCCGAGCGATTTCACATCCTGTATCAGAATAATGTCCATTAAAGTTCTCCTCCTCGTTTCATCGCATGCAGGACGATCTTGACTCTGCGTACCGCCTCCTGTGCGTCAATATCGGAAAATTGCGCGCCGGCAACCGTCATGTGACCGCCGCCGCCGAGTTTCTCCATAATCACCTGTACGTTGACATCATCAACCGAACGGGCGCTTACGTAAATCTTATCCTTGTAAGGCGTGAAGACAAATGAGGCACGGATTCCGTTAATCTCCATCAGGTCGTTCGCGACCTGCGCCCCGAGCACGGTCGGCGACTCCACGTCTTCGGCATCACAGATTGCAAGCGCAAAGGAATCGAGATAGATTTCGGTTCCCGCGATCGCCTTGGCCTTCTCGAGATATTCGTTCATGTCCATCCGGAAAGCCTTACGGATCCGTGTGATGTCCGCGCCGTTTCTTCGAAGGAATGCAGCCGCTTCGAACGTCCGGACGCCGGTTTTCGTCAGGAAGTTATTCGTATCGATCATGATGCCGGCGTACATCGCTTCCGCCTCAAGCGGACGAAGCTTCAGTCCGTCGCCGATGTATTGCAGAATTTCCGCAACGAGTTCGCAAGCGGACGACGCATACGGCTCGATGTAAGAAAGCTGCGCGTTCTCAATCGAATCCGTCGTCAGACGGTGATGATCGAGCACGATGACGTCATGCATCTGGTCAACGAGTTCCGGGCACTCGGTGATGCTCGGCCGGTTCACGTCCACGATGACAAGCAGGTCCTCAGGCCTTGCCAGTTCCATTGCCTTCAGGTTGCTGATGAACATATCGTCTTCATACTCGGTGCTCGAGAAGAACTGGGAAATCAGCGGCCTAACGGAGCTTCCGACCTCGTTCACGACAATGTGCACGCGCTTGCCGAGATGTTTCGCAATCCGGTATACGCCGACGCAGGAACCGAACGCATCGACGTCGATATTCGAATGTCCCATGATGAAGATCACGTCGCGCGCTTCCATCATCTCACGGAGAGCGTGTGCTTTAACACGCGCCTTAACACGGGTGCTCTTCTCTACAGACTCGCTCTTGCCGCCGAAGTAGGTGATGTTATCGCCGTCCTTGATAACGGCCTGGTCGCCGCCTCGCCCGAGTGCAAGGTCAATGGCCGCACGCGCATACTCGTAACCGACCGCGTAGCTCGGCGCATTCACGCCCAGGCCGATACTGACCGTAACAACGGACTCCGCCGTGCCGAGGTTTACGGAACGGACTTCCTCGAGAATCGAGAACTTCCGGTCGGTAAGGTCGCGCAGATAGCGGTTCTGGAAGACGAAGAAGTACTTGTCCTTCTCAATCTTCTTAATCAGCGCGTTGATGGACTGCATGTATTTGTTAATCTTCTGGTCCACAAGGGCAGTCAGAAGCGAACGCTTCACTTCGTCTACCGTCTCCAGCACTTCATCGTAATTGTCGATATACAAAAGGCCGCAAATCTGACGGTTGTCGTAGTTCTCCTGCTTTAACATGCGGATTTCGGTCTCGTCGAACAGGAAGACCGAAATGAGATTGTCGATATTTTTTCCCTTGGAATCGAGAATCTTCTGTTCCTCGAGATCTTCGGAAAGCTCGGGAGACGTCATCATCTTCATATACATCCGGAAATGCTTGTCCCCGATGACCGCACGGTAATTCCGCTCATCCCCGTCCTGCTTCGGAAGAGAAAAAGCCTTCACGTCCGGAACCAGTTCGCGGACGGAATAGCCGCGGTGTGACCGCTTGCTGATCTCACGGAATTTCTCATTCGTCCAGATGACCGTTCCGGCGGAATTCAGAACCGCATACGGAATCTTCAGTTCCTCCATCAGCGTCCGCTGGACCTTGTTGTAATCAGCCGCGAAATCCGTGTAGTCACGCAGTATGTTCGCCTTATGGAAGAGGAACAGAAAGATTGCGACGCCGTAGTAAATGACGGCAATCACGAGGCAGAGCGTTCCCGCTTCACGGCTCACGAAATACTCCCCTGCCGCCGCAACCAGAAGCAATATGCCGAGCAGAAGCGGAAGGAGCAGATATACGGCCAGTCTTTCTTTTCCGAGTTTCATGAGGACCTCCGAAATCGAACAGATTCTAACGCACAATACTACTCTTATTACTGTAACATATTATCGCGCAAAAGGAAAGAGCAACCTGTAAAACCGCATAAGAAAAAGGGCACGCCCGAGGCGTTACCCTTTCCGTTTCAAAATCTTTTCGGGGTTGTCCGTAAGCATCAGCGAAAGCTCGCGATTAGAAAGCCCGAGGCTTTTTAATGTCTGCAGTTCGGAAATCGGACTCCACATCGGGAAGTCGGAACCGAACAGGAACCGTTCCGCCCCGTACATCCTAATAAGCTCCGCCGACCGCCTCTTTCCGAGATACATCATCGAGCTGCTGCAGTCTAAGTAGCAGCCGGTGTCAAGAAGATACTCCGTCGCAAGGTCCTGTACCGACCAGCCGCCGAAGTGCGCTGCGATAAATGTGAGGTTCGGGAACCGCATCAGCACCTTCCTCACGCGTTCCGGCGAATCGAAATCGTACCGGTAATCCCCGCAGTGCACGAGAATCGGAAGCCTTCCTTCGATACACTCGTACAACTCATACATGCGCGGGTCGTCCACGTAAAAAAGCTGGGACTCCGGGTGGATTTTCACTCCGGTCAGCCCGCTTTGGTTCATCCGCTCAACTTCGTCACATTTGCCGTCGTAATCCGCGTGCATCGTGCCGAATCCGACGAACCGGTCCGGGTGCTCCTTCACTTCCGCGGCGATGAAATCGTTCACGTGCTCCACCTGGCGCGCGTCGGTCGCAACCGAATGGACGATGAAATAATCGATTCCGGCCTCGTCGCCGAGCGTAAGGAGCCGCTCCGGCGTGCCGGTCTCATGCATTTTAATGTTGTAAAAGTTTCCCACGCCGGCGGTCGCCTTCTCGGCAATCTTCGCCGGATAGATGTGCGCGTGGAAGTCGTAAATCGGCATCTTACGTCCTTCTGTTCTACGGCGGTAGAACCATTATTATTTATTCTTTGACTGCATTTCCTGAAGCGTTTTGTTGTACTGTTCCATATACTGGTCCATCAGCTCCGGATTCGAGTAGATGAGTATGCATGCAAGCACGATCACAATCGCGCTGAAGATCAGAAACGCCTTCGCGAAGGCGCGACGCTCGTCGGTCGCATTGGCGCCGAACGCGCTGATTAACGCAATGACCAGAAAAGCAATCCATCCGTACGGAGGGATCAGAAGGAGCAACAGAAGTCCGAGCCAGCGGAACGTCGTAAAGGGACGCTTTACCTGCGTCACATCCGTTTCCGTTACGGCTGCTTCCTTTACGGAAGAATTCTCCGTTTCCTCCGGGAGTTTTACAGCTTCGCCTGCCGCCTCGCTTCCGCGGAAAGACGCACCGCAGTAATAGCAGAAATTCGCCTCGGGAAGAGGATTCTTACGGCCGCATACTTTGCATTCGTCCATGCTTTTCTCCTGATTCATAAGAAATATAGTGCGATTATAGCATACAAATGTGAAAAATAGAAGAAAAACCTGAAAACATTACGCGTTCTCCCTGTCCGGAAGCAACGGGATGCGTATCGCTACGGCAAATGTATCACCGTTAAGCGTCGCCCGGATGGTTCCTTTCATCCGTTCCGTCATCTCCTTCGCGATTGCCATGCCGAGTCCGCTTGAAGCCTGCCGGTGCATGCGGTCCGCCGTATAAAACTGCTCAAACACTCTCCCAATCTCGATTTCCTCGGGATGCTCCACCGGGTTCGCAACCGTGAGCACGGCTTCTCCGTTCTCTTTCGCAAGCGAAACGAGCAGGCGGTTCCGCCCGTGCAGCACGGCATTTTTCGTCAGATTATGAAGAATGCGCTTCACGGCCGTTTCATTTCCGTTCACAAGAAGCGGTTCCTCCGAAACGGAAATCTCCGGCGTTACGCCTGCCTGCTGCCAGGTTTCGTAATAGGAAAGCACGGTTGTTGACACGACGCTCCTGAGGGAAACCGGCGAAAGCTCGATCTCATACGCTTCGTTTTTCAGTTTGGTGTATGTGAAAAGATCCTCAAGCAGTTCTTTAAGCGTATCGATCCGTTCCCTTGTGACGGTCGTATAGCGCTCGCGCTCCTCCTGCGTCTTCGCTTCCGACAGAAGCTGCATGTATCCGTCGAGTGAAGTCAGCGGCGTCCGGATGTCGTGGGAAAGGTTTGCATAAGCATCCGCAATCAGCTTCTCCCGCTCATGCATGGCGCGTTTCTTCCGCCGCACGTCATCGAGCGTCTCATTGATTTCCCCGGCCATCTTCCCTTCGCCGAAGCCCTCGAAATCCACCTCAAGGCGCTTCCTCGATTCCTTCTCCCGGATAAACCGAAGCTGGCGGCAGATCGAAAGATGCTGCCGCCGGATCAGCAGCAGATACACAAGCTCTGCCGCTGCCAAAACCCCTATTGTTACACAAACTGCCGTCATACCAGATCCTTTTTACGAAGCCACAGCCCGCCTGCAAGGAAAGCTGCCGCGATAAATGCCACGGCGATGAGAATCGTCGAGCATAACATTTTCCCGTCTGACGCGTATTCCGCGATGCGCCCGGTCACGGTGTAGTGCGCGATATCCGCTTTCTCCCATCCGAGCTTCTTAAGGCCTTTGTCCGCAAGTCCGTAGAAGACGCGGAGTATATTCATCGCGATGCAGCCGCAGATTGCCATCGCAATCAGATTGCTTCTCACGATGATGCAGATTGCCGTAATGATGACGGCAAATGCGACGTGCAGCAGGAAGTGCACGGAGAGAAGATTCGCGAGCTTGCCGGCATCCGATACCTTGACTCCCGCTCCGCTTACCCATATGCCGAGGCACGAAGAGAACACAAACAGGACAAACAGAATGAAAGTGTATGCCACAAGGCAGACGCTCTTTGAACACATAATCCTTGTACGGAACCGTAACTGGCCTCCGTAGTTCTTGATATATCCGTTATTGAAATCCGCCGAGGCGAAGATAACGGCGAAGATTCCGAGGAACAGAAGCCCCATATAGCCGCCTAAAAACGCCTTAACGAGCGTGTACACTTCGAATTTCCCGTCCGGCTCCGCCTTGATCAGGATGCTCATGCCGATGTCCGAAGCGCCTGTATCTTCTTTCTCTCCCTGCTGCTCGGCAGTTTTCTCAAGGTACTCCATGTAGGCTTCATCCTCCTGAACCGCCTTGGAAGCCACGAAGGACGCCACATTCATTACACCGATGATAATCAGAATTATCCAGAAGCTCTTCATCCGCACCATGCGGTAGAAGTCGCTGCGAATCATATTAAACATAGTATTTACCATTCCTTTCCGCACATTTTCAGTCTTCCGTAATACCGAGGAAGAACGACTCAAGACTCTCGTTGTTCACCGCAATCTTGCTGACCAGAATGCCTGCGGCATTCAGCTCGCGGTTGATGTAGGCAACGTCGTCAAGACGTTCCGTCACATTGATTGTCTCCCGGTCTACCACCTTGTAGTTTGTGATGCCGAGACCGTCGAGCACCGTGCTCGCCTTATCCGGCTGGTTCGTGACGATCTCAATGCGCATGCTGCAGCGTTCCTGTAATTCCTCCGCCGTCATCTGCTCCACAAGATGTCCCTTATGCATGATGCCGTAGTGCGTCGCCACCTTCGAGAGTTCCTCTAAGATGTGGCTTGAAATGATAATGGTGATTCCCCTGTTCTTGGCAATGGAAGTAAGCGTTTCGCGGATTTCCACAATGCCTTCCGGGTCAAGGCCGTTAATCGGCTCGTCGAGTACCAGAACATCCGGCTCCCCGACCAGCGAAAGGGCGATGCCGAGACGCTGCCGCATGCCGAGGGAAAACTGTTTGGTCTTCTTGTTGCCGGTATCCGAAAGCCCCACAAGAGTGAGCAGATCGCTGACATATTTCTTATCCCGGATGCCGAACATCAGGCATTTTGCGTACATGTTCTGTTCCGCGGTCATGTTCCCGTAAAGACCGGGATCTTCAATCAGACAGCTCACCCGGTTTCTTACCGTGCCGAGTTCCGAGCCGCTCTTTCCGAACAGTTCCATCGACCCAGATGTCGGAGCCGCCAATCCGCCGATCATCTTAAGCGTTGTGGTTTTACCGGCGCCGTTCTTTCCGATCAGGCCGTAGATGGATCCGCGCTCGACAATCAGATCGATGCCGTCCACCGCAGCCTGCTTACCGTAGACTTTTTTCAGTCCTTTCGTGCGAAGTATGATTTCACTCATCTTGTCCCTCCGTTTTTCAGGGCTCCCGCCCTTTTTCCTGCACGGCTCACATTTCCCCCGCCGTGTTTTCTTCTGATGACATCATCATAACCCGCATTTCTTAAGATATCGCGAATCAAAAGTAAAGAAATGGTAAAGATGGAGGTATCTGGGGGGCTGGGGGTGGGCC
>CAMZEW010000058.1:0-9937 GCA_947305875.1 uncultured Lachnoclostridium sp. | reverse complement strand
CTTCCACCGTGTATTCGTTAAGCGTCGCCGCATAGGTTGCCGTATAGGTGATGTCGCCGGTAACCTCAGCCACCTTAATCGACCATCCGTCGAACTTGTAGGAATACTCGGCCGTTGCTGCCTTGGTCGGCTCCTTGCCGTTGTAGGTCGGCATCGTGCCGTAAGGAACTTTTTCGTCGGTCTCGAGAACCGTGCCGTCTTCGTCCTTCCAGGTCACCGTGTACTCGTTCAGAATCGGCTTGTACGTCGCCGTATAGGTCTTGTCACCGTCCACCTCCGTGATCGTAGGCGACCAGTCGAGGAATTCGTATGTATACTGCGCCGTTGCTGCCTTGGTCGGGGTCTTGCCCGTGTAGGCAGGCTTCGTGCCGTATGCCACGATACCGCTCTGCAGCGGCGTACCGTCTTCATCGACAAATGTAATCGTGAATCCGATAATCTTAAACGTCGTCGTGGCATCTGCCGGAAGTTTGTAGTTCGGGTTCGACAATGTTGTCGCCGTAGCCGTATAACTGTCACCGGCTTCCGTCTGCGCGCCTTCTGCAGTTACTTCACAAGTGTCGCCGTCAACCAGATTGCTTACCGTTGCGGTAGGAATATGGCTCTTGCCGTCGTAATAGAATTCCGTGTCGGTCCAAGCGAGAACAGCCTCTTTTTGGGAAATCGTCAGTGTACCGTATAAGGCCGTGACATCGCTGTAACAGGTTTCATTAGTAAGCACGTATGTAAATGTGTTGTTTTCACTGTAATCGGCATCATAATTCTTCACGCCTTCTGCTGTCGCAGTAATCGTCACGGTATCGCCGGTTGGCAAGGTAAACTCCTTGCCGGTAGAATCCGCTTCGATTTCTGCCCCGTCAAATGTCACAGTATACACTTCGTCCGTATGCGTCTGACCATCATAGGTCCAGCTCTTGGTCGAAGAGGTAATCACAATGGGCTTTGGATTTTTTGAAATTGTTAAGGTGCCGGCTTCGGTTGTGATGACATAGTTATCAGTCACATCTTCGTCGCCGTGCATAATCTTATAACCGGCAGCTATCGGATGGTTTCCGGTAACTGTATCAGCCACATTCGTTACACTTCCGGTAGCGGTTGCAACCAATTCATCCCCGGACAAAAGAGAACCGCTGGTAACTGTAACGACATTATTAGTATGAGCTCTTCCGTCATAAGTCCACTCTTGACTTGCCGCAGTGATTGTGATGGCAACGCTGGCATTGGTCATCGTCAACTCACCATCTACCGTGGTTACCGTATAGTTCCCGGCAGTTCCGCTTGTGAACTCATAGGATTCTACTTTATTGGTTACAGGGCTTTCATTCGGGAATGTGATGCTCCCGGTTACATCAACAGAAATTGTATCACTTCCTACTAAACCTACAACATCATATCCATCGTTACTATGCGCAGTTCCGTCATAGGTAAACTCTTCACTCTTTGCTGTTATTGTTACTAGTTGGGGATTAATTTTCAAAGTTCCCGCTTCGGGTGTGATGACATAGTTATCAGTCACATCTTCGTCGCCGTGCATAATCTTATAACCGGCAGCTATCGGATGGTTTCCGGTAACTGTATCAGCCACATTCGTTACACTTCCGGTAGCGGTTGCAACCAATTCATCCCCGGACAAAAGAGAACCGCTGGTAACTGTAACGACATTATTAGTATGAGCTCTTCCGTCATAAGTCCACTCTTGACTTGCCGCAGTGATTGTGATGGCAACGCTGGCATTGGTCATCGTCAACTCACCATCTACCGTGGTTACCGTATAGTTCCCGGCAGTTCCGCTTGTGAACTCATAGGATTCTACTTTATTGGTTACAGGGCTTTCATTCGGGAATGTGATGCTCCCGGTTACATCAACAGAAATTGTATCACTTCCTACTAAACCTACAACATCATATCCATCGTTACTATGCGCAGTTCCGTCATAGGTAAACTCTTCACTCTTTGCTGTTATTATTACTGGTCTGGGATTAATTGCCAAAGTTCCGGCTTCAGTTGTGATGACATAATTTGCAGTTACATCTTCGTCACCGTGCATAATCTTATAGCCTGCAGCTATCGGGTTATTTCCGGTGGCTGTTGCCGAAACATCTGTAACACTTCCGGTGGCTTCGGCAACCAAAGTATCACCGGGTAACAGTTCGCCGCTGGTTACCGTTACAGTCGTATTCGCGTGAGCGCTTCCGTCATACGTCCACTCATCACTTGCAGCGGTAATTGTGATTCTCTTCGAGATGGCGGTGAAGACCGGAGTATATTCTTCATTTCTTCCGACATTGGGGAGTTCATTATTCTCACTGTCCGTATAACTGAAAATTACACCACGGGAGTTCTTCCATCCGGAGAATACATAATTGTATTCCGCGTCGCCATCTTTAGTCGGAAGACTTGCTCCATTAAATGTGGTTTTGCTGCCGATATACTGTTGATGATTATCTATCGGAGAAATTGTTTTATCATCGCTGCCATAGAACTTTATTGAATGTGTATCTCCTTCGCGATGCAACGTGGCTTTATAATTTCTGTGATACGAAGAAGTAGAATTACTATCGGGCCACTCGGGATGATCTTTGTCCCCAAGCCAACCGGATGTATTATTATACCATGTAGGATTACCATGGATTTTGTCTGAATATTCTATATTTTCAAGTTCGACTGTATAGTATGGGGTAAATGAAGTGCTTGCCGGCGCATAATCAGAATTTGACTGATAAGCATATGTATATTCAACATCATCAATCGTAAACTTCAAATCAAGAGAGGAAAAATCGAAGTCGTCTCCTTCCGGAAGGAATAGTCTATAGTTTTCCCAATCGGGTGAAATGTGTTTTTTGGTTCCGATTACCGTATTTATTTCATCGAAAAGGAACGGAACCGTAAGGGGGACTGTTCTCGAATCGGAAAGGCGATAGTAATCTTTGTTATCATGTCCGGACACTCCTCTTCCCGTAACACCCAATAGATTGTAAACCGGATAATTCCCATAGTATCCCAATTGAACAACATAATCCCGATGAGCACAAGCCATAGTGTTACTGAGGTTACTATATACTGCATCAGCATATAACTCCGGATATACCCACGAGAATCCGGTCCCTCCAAGTTTATTTTTAAAATATCGGACACCATTCTCTACGCCGTCAACAATGAAAAATCCCTTGTATCCGGACAGATTTACCGTATGGCCCTTTTTCAGTTCATCGATGTAATAGTCAAAAAGCAAATACGAACCATTGTACTTTGTCAGACTATTCTTTGTGCCGTTCAAAGTAATAGTCCGGTTTTCTTCGTCATTAAACTTGTACTCTTCAAGTCCGGCATAATCTGTTTCGGGAATCATATATGCATCATTTTGAGCCTTTCCCTTCAGAGTAGCTTCGTCGTCCTTTGTATAAAATGTAGTTCTTCTTAACCTTCCAAAGCCGTCATTATTTATTTCATTAACATGAATAAAATTATACAAGTACATCTGGTGATACCCTTCCGGGACACCTTCCGGAAGAGTGGGCGTCGGTTCTTCTTCCCCTTCTGCTTTCGCATCACCAACTAAGCCGCCGATGTTATTCCCAAACAAAGAAACCAGGCTGCTGCTTGAAAGGAAAAGAAGCAAACTGAGTATGAATGCTAAGGTTCTTTTTGTCATATTTTTCATATAATACAACTCCTCTTTTAAACGCTCAAAACTCACCCTGCCGAACAGAATGAGTTTCGGGTAATGCAATGAATGTCTATCTAAGCTCGCTCTTCCCGCCCATGTACGGTCTTAATACCTCGGGAATCCGGACGGATCCGTCGGCCTGAAGGTTGTTCTCGAGAAATGCGATAAGCATTCTGGGCGGAGCAACAACCGTGTTGTTCAAAGTGTGTGCAAAATACTTGCTGCCGTCGGGCGCCTGCACGCGGATCTGCAGGCGGCGCGCCTGCGCGTCACCGAGCGTGGAGCAGGAACCGACTTCGAAATACTTCTTCTGACGCGGGGACCATGCCTCCACGTCACAGCTCTTCACCTTGAGGTCGGCGAGATCGCCGGAGCAGCACTCAAGGGTTCTTACCGGAATGTCCATGGAGCGGAACAAATCGACCGTATTCTGCCACAGCCTGTCGTACCATTTCATGCTGTCCTCGGGCTTACAGATGACAATCATCTCCTGCTTTTCGAACTGATGAATCCGGTACACGCCGCGCTCCTCAATGCCGTGCGCACCCTTCTCCTTACGGAAACAGGGGGAATAACTCGTAAGCGTAAAAGGAAGCTGATCTTCCTGCGTGATCGAATCGATGAATTTACCGATCATGGAGTGCTCGCTGGTACCGATCAGATAGAGGTCCTCGCCCTCAATCTTGTACATCATATTCTCCATTTCGGCAAAGCTCATAACGCCGCTTACGACCTCGCCGTGAATCATGAACGGCGGAACCACGTAAGTGAACCCGCGGTCAATCATGAAGTCACGCGCATATGCGATTACCGCCGAATGCAGTCTCGCGATGTCGCCCATCAGGTAATAAAAGCCGTTGCCGGCAACCTTGCGGGCGGCGTCCAGATCGATTCCGTTGAACCGTTCCATAATCTCGGTGTGATACGGAATCTCGAAATCCGGAACGACCGGCTCGCCGTACTTCTGAATCTCCACGTTCTCGGAATCGTCCTTGCCGATCGGAACGCTTGCGTCGATGATGTTCGGGATGACCATCATGCGCTTCTTCACTTCGGCGGAATACTCTTCTTCCTGCTTTTCAAGCTCGGCAAGGCGCGCGGAAAACTCATTCACCTTCCGCTTCATCTCCTCGGCTTCTTCCTTCTGGCCTTTTGCCATCAGCGCGCCGATCTGCTTACTGATCTTGTTCCGTTCCGCACGAAGATTATCCGCCTCCTGCTTGGCGGCACGGTTCCTCTTATCGAACTCGATGACCTCGTCCACAAGCGGCAGCTTATTGTCCTGAAACTTCTTTCTGATATTCTCTTTTACCAGTTCGGGATTCTCCCGAACCAACTTTAAATCTAACATACTCTCCTCTACCCGTCTTTCTGTGCTTCTTCGCAAAGCACATATATATCTATATTCTACTACAATCGTACGGAAAATGCAATGCTTTGTAACATTTTTCGAGGAAACAATTGCATGTTTTCGGAAAATGGGATATAATCGTAGGCAAATATTCAGGAGTATGCCGCAGTGATGTTTGTCTTTTTGTTAATTCTTTTCATCATTATTGCCAACAGCGTCAATAATGAACCGAATAAACGCAATCAGCAGAACCGTCGGAAGACGAACTACTATGCCCCGAACATGACGCCGAGGCAGCGGCAGGACATGTTCCGCAGACAGCAGGAACAGTTTCTTCGCCAGATTGCACAGCAGACGCGGAACAACACTTATGCGAATCCTTACAATCCATATACAAGAAATTCATCCAACCAGGGTAACCCTTACACGGGAATGAACAGCAGGCTGACCAATTACGGTACGCCGACGATGCCGAACACGGCCGGATACCAGCAGATGACGATCAATTCATACGGTCTCCCGAACGCGGCGGCCAAACGTAAGAAGATTGTCAAGAAGTTCAACAACAAGTACGGGTTGAACCTGACCGACCGGGATATCGACCAGATTGTAAGTTCTTCGTATATGAGCACCGCATGGAGCCGTGAGATCTGCTACATGAACCAGAAGTACGAAACCATCTATTCCTGGTTCGCAACAAGCAACCCGTGGCTGAAGGCGTATCTGTTTGCTTTTCCGATGCAGCAGGTTTCGAGCGATTTTGCGATGCAGGAACAGATTGCCTACAACGCGTTCGACCAGGTCTTCTCCGATGTGCTCTCGAAGCCGGACATCACCGTTTCGGAAGCCATCTGGGAAATCAACAACCGGTACTATACGCAGTTCGATGAGTCCACGTTCATGATTGCATACCGCTTCATGGAGCAGAAAGGCAAGAAGTACCGTCTGAATCTCGATAACGTCATCAAGGGCTCAAGCGACATCGACGATCTGCTTTCGAAATACGAGCAGACGCAGATGCCCTCTCACTAGAAAACCGAAAGAATACGGGCACGACCGAAAGTCGTGCCCGCTTTTTTATCTTCTGTTCTGTTTTTTCTTCGGCAATAACGCCTCGTAAGGAATCTCTCCGCCGAACAGCGACAGCGCGCTTCCGACCGTATAACCGAGCCTCCCGTCCGAAATTTCTTCAATCAGCCGGATATCCGAAATCGTATGGATTCCGCCCGCATAGGTAATCGTGTTCTCCCTGCGGTAGCCGGACAGAATTCGAAGAAGCCCTCTCGCCGGTCCCTTCTTCTTTCCTTCCACGTCGACACCGTGAATCAAGAACTCATCGCAATACGGCGTAAGCGCGTTTAGAAGCGTCCGGTTCAGTTTCATCTTCGTGACATACTGCCACCGGTTCGAAACGACCGTATAGCTGCCGTTCACAAGCTTACAGCTTAAATCAATCACAAGATGCTCTCTTCCGACCGTGTCGCACATCTTCTGAAGCCGCTCCATCGAAAGTTCCCCGTCCGGAAACAGATACGAGGTCACAATCACGTGCGACGCGCCGGCGTCAAGAAACTCCTGCGCATTCCCGGGCGTGATTCCGCCGCCGATCTGAAGCCCGCCCGGATACGCCTTAAGCGCCGCGAGCGCTTCCTTCTTCGAAGCCTCGTAATAAGGGCTGTCCTTCCCGTTCAGAAGAATGATGTGGCCGCCCTTCAGGCCGTCTCTTTTGTATTTGCCGGCATAATCCGCTGCGGCATACTCCGAAACGAAGTTCTCCTCCGCCCGGTCGCCGGCGTCTCGTAAGGACCCGCCGACAATCTGCTTCACGCGGCCGTTATGAATATCGATACAGGGACGAAACATAGTCTTCCTCACTTATGGTATGGTTCATGGTTTGCGATGCGGAACGCGCGGTAGATCTGTTCTAATAGCACTACCCGCATCAGCTGGTGCGGAAACGTCATATCCGAGAAAGAAAGCCGCATGTCCGCACGCTTAACGACGGCTTCCGAAAGCCCGAGCGAGCCGCCGATCAGAAACTGGATGTGGCTGTACCCGGACGTCTTGATCTGTTCGATTTTCGCGGAAAATGTGACGGAATCCATCTTCTTGCCGTCGATACATAACGCGATCTTATAGGCGTCATCGGTAAGATGCTTGTTAAGCCGCTCGCCTTCCGTCATAAGAATCTGCTGCTCTTCTGCCGCCGAGGCGCCGTCCGGCGTTTTCTCATCCTGCACTTCGATGATTTCCGTCGTCGCATAGCGGGACAACCGTTTCATATACTCGGCGATTCCGTCGCGGAAGTAGCTTTCCTTAATCTTTCCGACGCAAAATATACTGATTCTCATTCGTTCTTCGTTTCCTTCTTAAGCGGCGTGATCTTCACCTGATAAACCATCTTGTGACGGCACGAAAGGATGTCGAACACATAGCCGCCGTAGGGAATTACCGCCTTCTCTCCGTCCGCCGGAATATGGTCGAGAAGCGAGATCAGAAGGCCGTTCAGGGTCTCGAAGTTGTCCATGTCATTTGGCGCGATTTCGAGAGACGGAAGCTTCTCGGAAAGTTCCTCAAGAGGCATGCTGCCCTTAACGAACAGCGCGTCGCCCTTCTTCTTCGCGACGACTTCCTCCTTGTCGTACTCGTCCTGGATGTCGCCTACGATTTCCTCTAAGATGTCTTCCATGCAGACGATTCCGGACGTCTGGCCGTACTCGTCGATAACGACCGCCATATGGATTTTCTTTCGTTGCATCTCATCGAAAAGGCTGTCAATCGGCAACGTCTCCGGCACGCAGAACGGCTCTCTCGCGATTTCGGAAAGCGGCGTTTCGCGGTCGCCTTCGAGGTATGCGAGCATGACGTCCTTTAAGTAAAGGATGCCGATGATGTTGTCGTCGGTCGTGTCATACAGCGGATAACGCGTATAATTGCAATGCAGCATGTGATGGAGCGCCTTCTCCATCGAAGTGTCCTTCGAAATCGCGTCCATCTTGCTCCGATGCGTCATGATGTCCTTTACCTGCGTATCGGAAAATTCCATGATGTTCGTGATCATCTCGGCCTCGCCCTCTTCGAGCGCGCCCTGGTCCTTATAATCGTTCACCATCGAGATGATCTCTTCGTCGGTGTCTTCGTCGCTTTTCTTTTTGTGAATTAAGTCTCTGAGCCTCACCAAAAGACTTCGGTTCTCTTCCATTCGTTTCTCCTAAAAATGTAACACCTCAGCCACCGCATTCGCGATATCGCCGGCCATCGTGCCGTAGCTGCCGAGTTCTTTCTTGCATGCGTCGCCGGCAAGTCCGTGAAGGTATACCGCGGCGCTCGCAGCCTTCTCCATCGGCATATCGTTGGCCGCCATGGCTCCGCAGACTCCGGCAAGTACGTCCCCGCTGCCGGCGGTCGCCATCGCCTCGTTGCCGCTCTGGTTCATGTAAAAGCCGTTCCGGCTGATTACCATTGAGCACGCGTCCTTCCAAACCCATACGAATTCGCAGTATCTGCGAATCATCTTCGCGAATACAAGCGGGTCCTCCTTCAGTTCCGAGACCGGCACATTCAGAAGGCGGCTCATCTCGCCGGGATGCGGCGTCACAATCGTATCGTCCGGAAGCCAGTCGTTTAAAAGGTTCAGCCTGTGCTCCGGGTCAAGGCTCATCTTATCGAGTCTTGTTGCCAGTATGTTGAGCGCGTCGGCGTCAAGTACGAGCCGCTTGCCGTATTGAATCGCAAGGTCCAAAAGCCGTTCCGCGTCGCTGTCGGTTCCGAGCCCCGGACCGATGACGATTACATTGTCAAAGCCCGCATACGGGTTCCCTGCCGCAAATGCTTTCTCTCTTGTCTGCGAAACCGCCTCCGGGCACGCATTATGCAAAACCGAAAGGCTCTGCTCCGTTCCGATGACGCGCACAAGCCCCGCGCCGCTCCGGTACATCGCCCGAGCACAGAAGCATGCAGCACCGGGCATATCGTCGCACCCTGCGACAAGCGAAATCTTTCCGAAATCGCCTTTATTTCCGTCCGGCCTTCTCTCCGGAAGTCCGAGTTCGGTTACCGCGTCAAATGTGACATATTCCGGCCTCTCCGTTCCTTCCGGAAGTCCGATGTCGGAAACAATCAGTTTCCCAACGTACTTTCTTCCGGGGTATAACAAAAGTCCGGTCTTCGGATAGGCAAATGTCACGGTAACGTCCGCTTTCAAAGCTCCGCCGCACACCTTTCCGCAGGTTGCGTCGATGCCTGAAGGAATATCAATTGCAATCACTTTCGGGCGGCGGAACAGGCCGTTAATCTGATTGAATATCCGGACTGTTTCGGTGTTCACGGCGCGGTTCAGTCCGATACCGAACACACCGTCAACGATTGCGTCATAAGCCGTATAATCCGGCGCGTTGCCGGTCTCATAAGTATCAAATGCATCGTCGAAGGCGTTCAGAATCTCCCACTGTTTGAGAAGTTCCGGACATTCGGTATGCTCATAGAAGGTCTGAAAATCACAGCGGATGCCTTTTCGAAGCAGCAGCCTTCCGACTGCTACTGCATCCCCGCCGTTCTTGCCGTTTCCGACAAGAATCAGCACCTTCCGAAAATCCTTTAATTGTTCGGCAACCGCACTCGCCGCATGCTCCATCAGAAGAAGCGACGGGATTCCCATTTTCTCGATTGCAGTGCCTTCAAGTTTCTTCATCTGTTCTGCTGTAACAACTCTGTTTCCAAAGGTCTCGCCCATAGAAGCCTCCTTGTTGTCCGAACCCGGTTACCCTACACTCAACATTATAAGGAGTTCCGCCACACGCGTCAAGCATAGTTGCATTTTCCGCGGGAATCCGCTAAAATAGTTGAGGCCCTCGCGCCAGATCTTACGATAAGGAATCGGAATTATGCTGTTATCCGTGAACAATATAAGAAAAGCCTTC
>CAMZEW010000057.1:0-10066 GCA_947305875.1 uncultured Lachnoclostridium sp. | reverse complement strand
CTGAAGAAACCGCTCGAGAAAAACCGCGAAATCATCGCGGAGGCGGATAAAAAGATTGATTTGGCGATTGGTGAAATCAAAGCCGGAAACTATCCGAAAGAGGGCCTCAGTTTCCCGGCGCATCTGGCCGGGCTCTTCGGACAGCGGCTGTGGTTCCGCGGCAAGACGAAAAGTTACAGCAGAAAGCTGAGAATCAGTAACGCCTGCGTAGGTTGCGGGCTATGCGCCGGTAAATGTCCGATGGGCAATATCGAGATCAAAAACGGCAGAGCGGTCGCAGGAGACCGCTGCACGATGTGCTACAGCTGCATCAGCCTTTGTCCGAAGCAGGCTGTCACGCTTCTCGGAAAGCAGGTGGTTGAGCAGTACCGCTTTGAAAAAGTCCGAGTCTCGTCTCGTTGATTTTGCATTTTTCGTACGAATAATGGTCTTGTGATTGCATTTTTCGTACGAATAATGTGCGCAGCATATAAAATTACGGCACCCGCCGGGGTCTTCTCCCCGATAGGTGCCGCTTCTTTCAGTGGTTTTACCACCCGTACTTCGTGCACAGGTCAAGTAACACCAGGCACAGAAAGATTGCAATCGTCCAGATGATCCACTTCTCGTGCTTCGCGGTCTTCGGATTCCGCCGTAACAGACAGTGGAGCGGATAGCCGATGATGGCAAGGAACACCGAAGTCATGAGCGGAATCGCGAGCCCCACAAGGAAGCTGTGAAGCGTCCGCTCGATAATCAGGTACCGCGTGACGCCCCAGGCGAGGCATCCGAGGATGACGGTGATAATCGCTTGTTTCACAGTCGTGTTCAGGTTGCCTTCGGAATCGGCGAGCCCGAAATGGTCCAGAAGAACCGACTTCTGGTACAGCGCAATGTCCTTCGCGATATCCATGAACCGGCTGCCCTTCTGCTCCTCGCGCCCGATTTCATCAAAATAATAATCTTCGTCGAATGAGACGATGTCCGGTACCGACTGCTGAATCGTCTTACTAAGCGCGATGGCACCGTTCAGCTCGGCGAGCTGCTCCGTGAGGCGTGTCACATTTGCCGAAAGGGCCTCAGAAAGCGGCCTCGTGCCGTCGAGAATGTCCTCGATTTCCGACACAGGCAGCCCGAGTTTCCGGAATATAACCACTTTCTTGAGCGTCGCAACGTCCTGCTCGCTGTACTCGCGGTAGCCGTTCTCCTCGCGCTTCGGGTCGATCAGCCGTTCCTTCTCGTAGAATCTTATGGATGCCCTCGGAATCCCGAGCCGCTCTTCCACTTCTTTAATCGTCATAATCTTGTCCTCCTCAGATAGTTTCTGCAGGGTTTCCGCCCCTTTCACGGCCCACAATAAACTATCAACAAGGTTTACAGTCAAGTACTTTTTTCGAAAAATGTGATTTTTTTCTCCGGATGTAATCCCTTGCCCCTTATTTCCTCCGTTGTTTTGGCAAACCGGATGCCTCTATCGGTCCGTTGTTTTATACTTTCCCGTATCATAATACTCAAAATATACCACCTCATCACCGGCCTCGGCGGAAGCGATGATGCAGAAGTCGTGCGGGTTGACCGCCTCGTACTCCGAGGAAGTCACCGTCATCGACACATCCGCGCCCGCGCGTCCCTTGAAATAGATGTAATGGAGCGTGGTCGTAATTGTGTGGCCGTCCTCGTCAGTCTGCGACGAGGTTTTGGTGTTTTTGTAGGTGATTTCCTTCTGCTCGGCCCGGCAGACGACCTTGTCCGGGTTCGGCGGAAGCTTAATATTCATGCGAGAGCGGATGAACAACACGCCTGCGAAAACGAACGGAATCGGCAGCACGCAGCTAAGGAGCCTTCGCCATCGGAAGCCGCGGTTCAGAAGGCCCGCAAGGAAAGTGCTGAGGCAGAGCACGACGCACAGTCCGGCGAAACCGAACGTCATCGTATTGACCGTTTTGTGCGCGAGGGATTTGTTCGCATAGTAAAGCCGGTACTCCGCCATAAGGATGTCGTCGGTGAGTACCGCTTTCCCCTCCGGGTCACGCCCACGCGACTCCTCCATAAGCCGGTCCCGCTCAATCCGGATGCTGTCAGCCTCCCGTTCGGAAACCTGGAAACGATTCATCAGAAACATCGTCCCGACAAGCGCCAGCGGAATCACGACAACCCCCATAAAAAGCCAGATTACATACTTACGCACAAACTGCATAATCTACTCCCCGTTCACGTTGCGAATGTACTCTTCCTTCGAGATCATCGGCGTCTCGAGGAGCGCGATTGTCTCCGCGGAAAATGTGAACGTCTCCGCGTACTCTTCCCCCGCCTTTTCAAACTTATCAAGCAGCGGATCCGCGACAATCGCCGCGGCTGGCACGTTAAGAAGCGGCGTCTCCGGCACGCAGATCATGTCCGGATCGCAGAAGCACTGCTTGCACATGGCTCTAAGCCCGTCGAAATTACCGTCCCAGTCCGGGAAACCACAGCCGCATATCACAACCGTATGCGTCCGCGAGAAATCCGCCAGCGCCTCATGCCGGACCGCTCCGTCCGAGGCCTGTACCATTTTCATCTTTACGAGCGGAATCGTCCGGTCAAGGAGCGCCTTCAGGTGCGAAGGCATGGCATAGCAATAGAGCGGGAAGCTCCAGATAATCAGGTCCGACTCTTTGTACAGGTCGAGGATTGCGTTCTGGTCGTCCTCGATTACGCAGTGCCCGTCCATCTTCTGCCAGCAGCCGAAGCACCCCCGACACGGGGCGATGTTCTTCTCGATGACGTTGACTACCGTAATGTCGTGCTTTTCTTTCTTGTTTAATCCCTTGAGAAACCGTTCCGTCAGGCGGAACGTGTCGCTCTGCCGCTTCGGGCTTCCGTTCAGTACAAGGACTTTCATCTTATCTGCCTCCTAATATCAATCATCCAGAAACGCGTCGATTGCTTCCATCTCATCCACCCAGCCGGTGTCGCTCTTCGCGCCCTTCATCACAGCGCCGCAGTGCGGGCAGGTCTTCTTCGGTCGGTCACATTTTCCGCCGCATGCCGAGCACACATACTCATCGCTTCGGAGTATGTGCGTGCGCCGAACCCATCGAGCGGTCTTACCCATAGTGCTTCGCCTCCTGTCTTTGCTATAAGATTACTCCCATGTCTGCCACACATCCGGCCGATACCCCAGTGTGGATTGCTTTCCGTTTCGAACCACCGGAGTTTTAATCACTTGCGGATTCTCAAGTATCTTCTCCAGTTTACCTCCTTCAGTCCGGTTTCACGAGCCCCGCGATCTTCGCGAAGAGCTCGGGGGCTTTCACAACAATCAGAGCGAGGCGGTCGCGCACGCGGGTCACGCCCTGGTAGAACAGATTCGGATACAAGTAGTCCGGGTCCGGATAGGGGATGCCCTGCAGGTATCCGTCGTCATCGTAATAGAACGAGTCGTCCATCAGCATGACGACCTTGTCGAACTCCTGGCCGATGACATGGTGGGTATCGAAGTCCTCCTCGTACTCCGCGAACGGAGTCCAGCCGGAGGTCGGTTTCGTGTAGTTGATAAATATGTATTCCCGATCCCGGTAGTACTGAAGCAACAGCTGCGCTTCCTGCGTCGTATTGGCGTAATTGATTTCCACGTCGGCGTAGTCCATCCGCGTCTTCTCCCTGTGGGACAGGTTCTTCAGGCACTGGATGAAGGAGCCGAGCTCGCGGTTGGTGCGGATTTTCTCGGAGAGAATGTATTCGCCGTCAGGCGGGAGCGCGTGGATCCTACCCGCGATGTCGTTGCGGCGCTCGGTGACGGACAGAATCTGCTCCGGGTCAGACGAGAATACGCATATGAGCCCGTTCTCGCGGACGGCCCTGCAGATTAGGTCGAACCGGGCGGGGTCAATGCGGTGCGCCTCGTCCACAAGCACATATCCTGCCCGCGCGATCGGCGCGGGATCTTCGCCGAGCTCTGCGGCCGGAAGGATGTCGAGCTGCTCAATCTCGGTCCGGATCTTCTCCTGCCCCTTGGTGAGCTTGCCGCAGTGAATGACAAGGGTTGTGCCATTTTTCGATAAAGTCTTCGCGATGTCGTAGAGCAGCAGCGTCTTGCCGGTTCCGGGCCTGCCGGTCAGGTGGAAGAACGCGCTGCCGAACGAGGCATCCATCATGCTGAGGATGTTCCGCTTGATCTGCTCCTGCGCCTGCGTTAGAAAATACTCGCCCTGGATGAACCGGATCGGCGTGTTGAGCGGCGAGACGAGGTAGTCGGACGCGCGGAACAGGTTGTCGATGTCGGTCACGTATGCTCCGGCAAATCGCATGACCACATTGTAAACCTCCGCGAACTCCACCCTCAGGAGCTCGTCGCCGTTTAATGACAGCTTGTAGCAGTCCATCGTTCCGGTCACGACCGTGTAGAGGAACAGGCGCTTGCCGAGGTGCCCGAGGTAGTAGCGGTTCTTCTGAAGTTGCACGAGGATCTGCTGCTCCGGCACAGGCGTCGACTTCAGCTCGATGTTCAGGCACTCCCTTTGCGAGATCTTCAGGAGGTCGAATTCCTTGCCGATCTGCGGAATCTGGAACGAGTACACGAACCCGTCGCACGCGCCCACGGGCGCGCCCGCCTGCATGAGGGCGTCCACGAGGAGCCTAAGCGACTCGATTTCGTGATACTTCATCTTCGAGGGCTCTCGGCTGCCGCTTTCATGCCGCTTGACTATGTTGAACGGCTCCTCCTCGCGAATCCGGGAGAGAGCGAATATGTTAAGGGGGGTGGTCATATATTAATCCTTTATGCGAAAAACTTGTCCGGTTGTCCTTACGAAGAACGGCAGCATAAGGCACAGGATGAGCAACATTCCGAGCATGTTTTTTCTGTTATGCTTCATGTTCCTGCCCCTCATACCCCTTTCTCACCTTCTCGACTTCTTCGCGGAAGGCGGTTATGACTTCCGCCGGACCTGCAATCTTCACACCGGCTCCGAGGCCGAAAATCCAGCCGAAGAACTGCGGGCTTACGGAGACGTCGACGGTGGTTTCGGACCAGCCGGCAGTGGTGGCGGGATGAATCGGGATGTCGCGGCCGAAGCGGTCAATCATGACGCCGGCGAGCGCGTCGCGGAAGCAGAGCTTCACCTTGGTTTTCGTGCCGCCGTACATGCCGAAGCTCATCTTACTGTACTGCGCGAGATTGAACTCGCGGAAGCGGTCGCGGCCGGTGCGTTTCTCCTCAAGCACCCGGATGCTCTTCATCTTGTCCACCCGAAAATGTTTGATGCTCCCGGCATCCTCATCGTAAGCAATCAGATAGTAGTTCTCGTCGTCCCAGCTGAGCGCCCAGGGGCTGACCCGGTAGGGCTCTGCCCGGTGCGGCACCATCTTCTTGTCGGTGTTCCACTGCATGTATTCGAAGCGGATCTGCCGGTTCTCGGCGATGGCGCGGTGCACGTCATCCACGAAGTAGTAGATGCTTTCGTTCATCGTCTTGACGCGGCCGTGCACGAACACCTGGCGTTTCAGCTGGTCGGCTTCGTACTTGCTTGCCATGCTCGTGACCTTTTTGATCAGCTCGTGCGACTTCTTCTCGGTGATGAATTTCGAGGACTGGATGGCGTCGACGAGAAGCTTCAGCTCCGCGATTTCGAACTGCTTGCCGGCGACGTGGTAGTAGTAATTGCGTCCGACTTTTTCGCCGATCACCTCGATGCCGAGCACCTTCAGCTCGTCGAGGTCGTCGTACAGGCTCTTCCGGTCCGCGGTCACGCCGTAAGCCGCGAGTTCGCGCTTAATCTCGGGCATCGTAATCATGTGATCGTCGTCGGTTTTCTCGAGCATGATCCGGCTCAGATAGTACAATTTCAGTTTCTGATGGCTTCCTTTCGGCATGGTACGCGTCCTCCTGCACCGTGATACTTTATTATACCACAAGACGGGCCGATGGTGGGAAGTTTATTGCACACTTTTTTCCTCTTACGGAAAATGTCATATATCACGGACTTTTCTTCAATTTTCTAAAAATCCACCAGATAGATGCTGATCCTGATCCGGTAGAAGGAGCCTTCCTTCGCGGTGCTTGCGACCTTAGCGGTCAGGTATTTGCCGGCGTCCATCAGGTTTGCAAAGACGGCGTTGTCCTTCTCCGGGATGTATCCGGTCTTGCGTTTCTCACTGTCGAGGACGAGGACGGCCCGGTCGTCGAAACGGTTCTCCGGTTCTCGCCTGAGAATCAGCTTGTCGCCCGCGCGGAGCCCGTCAAGAACCGACTCGTCTGTGATGCAGCTCGTCCCCGCAATCCAGGTGTCAAGGAGGAAGATCTCCTTCTGAAGCGGCTTCAGCAGCGTCGTGAGGTCGGTCGCCGCGGCGACTGCGAGTGTTTGCTTTTGTGTAAGGGTGATTTCGTTCGTCATAGGTCACCTCCAGATAATCTTCGCTCCGTTCTCCGAAAGCATCTCGTCGAGTTCTTTCTTCAGTGTGTTCAGGTATTCCTTGTAGTCTGCTGCCTCGGCCTTAAGCTGGTCCCGGTAACTTTCCTTCTTCTCGGGGTCTGAAAGCAGCTCGCCGTAGGTGTACGGCTCGGTCGAAAGGATTTCGTTAATCCACCGCTCGACCTTGTTAATCTTCCGGTCAAGATCCCCGGTGTCAAAGTCGAAAGCGGCTTCGCCGAGGTCGTCAAGTACCTTCCTCGTAAGCACTTCAAGCTCTTCGAGCTCGTCCACGTCGCTTCTTTGGTACGCGTCGACAATGCGCGTCCAGAGGTCCTGAAGAGTCTCGTCGGCCTGTGTTTTCTTGTTGATGTCCGGGTGCAGCAGCTTCGCGAGTCTGCGGTAAATCTTCTTCGCCCTGCTCACCTCAAACTGCCCGGCCTTCTTCGCGTCGCGCGCGTCTTTGTTCTCCTGAATCAGTTCCTTAAGCTGCACGCAGTAGAGCTTCATCTCCTGCTCAATCTCCGCCTTCATCTTCGCGGTGTCAATCGGAAGCCCGCGGTTCAGGCGGCGCCTGCAGTAGCTGATTGTCTTCTTCTCGCGGATGCATTCAAGCTTCAGCTCGAAATTCTTGACAATCAGCTCGCCGAACTCACGCGTGAAAGCGATCTGATATGACGCTGCCTCCTTCAGAAGCTGATCCTTCTTAAGCAGCAGCTCCGCGTATTCGGAAAGCTTCGTCTGCGGATCGTCAAGGTCGATAGGGGTATGCGTAAAATCATATTGTTTCTCTTTCATGGCTTCGGTTCCTTTCCGGTTGATGTTCTTGTTTACCTGTAATATTGTCATGGCTCATTCCTCCCTTATTGTCTCCTGATGTCATAGATTTCGTCGTAAATCTCGGTGAATTTCTGCCCGCCCAGCGTGGCCTTCTGGCAGAACTCCTCGAAGCAGCGGTACCATTTGCCGGAATAAGAGATGGCCGGCTTTCGGTCTTCGATGACGACCTCAATTGTGACGGTGTCGTTGCCGCGGCGCATCGTGATCGTGCCGGGCTTCTGCGTCAGGTAGAAGAGGTCGTAGAATCCGGCGCGCGTCTTTCGGAACGGGGTCAGGCGGTACAGCAGTCCGATGATGCGGCCCATCACCTCGATGTGCCCCCAGAACGCGTCGTACGAGAGCCTCTCGGCGAGGAACCTCTTCGCGTCCTTAAGCATCGCGACCGCCTCGTCCTTTCTGCCCTGCTCGGTGCGGATCTCCGCGAGCCGGAGCGCAATCTCCGGATAAGGCTCGCCGAGGTCGGCCTTCGAAACGTCGTCGTAAGCGGACTCAATCAGCTCGCGGTACTTAGTCTCGTCCTTTTCGACAAAGTGCCCGAAATGGTACATGTCTGCGAGCTTGTAGCGGCACCACAGGTCACCGGCGTTTCCGTACCTGTCCGGCTCCGCGCCCTTTGAAAAGTAGTTGAATGCCTTCTCATAATCGGTCTCGCCGTGCTGTCCATAGTACCACATATACCCGAGTTCCTCGAAAGCCGGGCCGTATCCGCACTCGGCTGCCATCTCGAGGTACTTGATTTCGAGGTCAAATTCCTTTCTACCGCAGTAGAACCATGCAAGTTCATGCATGTACTGCGGGTGCTTGGTCGCCTCGATCAGCGTCTTCAGTGCCTCCGTGAACCGGAATTCATCCTCCTCCCCCGGGTTATGCATATCGTAAAAATCCTGTCTGATAAGTTGTGCGTCCAGTGTTGTCATGTCGTGTACCTCCTGCTTTTCGAGTCTTTTTTCAAGTCCTCTCTCGGGTCCTCTCCCGGGTCCTCTTCGTTCTTCCTGCCCTAACGATACTCCGGATGGTGTACAATAAAAACGCCTCCTTTGAAGAAGGCGTGGGACCCGAAAAAGGCGCCTCCGCTGCGATGCGGAAGCGCCTTGATGTAGTTTCCTGTTCTTTATTAATTCTCCGAAAAGCTGTTCATCCAGCTCGTGAGGACCTGCTCGACGTACTCCGTGGGAGCCTCTTCGTAGCAGGCGAACTCAAGGGAATAAACCACCCGGTTCTCAATATGATAAACACACTTTTGGAAACCATTGAGGCCCGGATCGGGCTGATAGGTCAGAATCGTGAACTCGCGGCCGCCGACGGTGCGTGTTTCCGAAGAAATGACGGAATTCTGACTGTTCACAAGAACCGTCGTGCGGGGGCCGGGGTTATCAACGGTATCGATGCAGGCGGAAGTGACTGTTGCGAATTTGCCGTTAAGCCAGTAGCCGGCGTACAAACCGATGGTTTGGATTTCAAACTCGGAATCCGGTGTCGCATTTATCAGGCCGCCCTCATTAATCCCTTCAACTAACACGCCGATCTGGAGGGGCGTTTCATCTAACGCCGGCAAATGTAACGGCTCATATCCGATATACGCCTCACCCTCCGCAATCGAGTCACACGGCTTGTAGATTCTTCCCGGAATACCGACATTGAACGAATACGGAAGCAGCGGGTTCTCATCCTCTTCGAATCCGATAAACTGAACGTTTTCCGGCTTCGGCGGATTTTTGTGATCGCCGTCATAAGGAACCGGTTTCTCGGCGAACATCCCTATCATCCCGTCGTTCGGGAGAGGTTCGTCTGCCAGGTAATACTGCAGCCGGTCTTTCATCTGCGCGGTCGTGTTCCGTACTTCTCCGGTAAGTTCGCTGACCGGAATGAAATTGTTCTCCGGCACGATAAATTCAATCACCTTATCACCGTCTTCATCCGTGCCCAGATGGATCAGTCCGTCCAGTGCTCCCGACGCATATGCTGCCAATCCGCCGACCATCAGCGCGAGGCATGCGGCAACGGGTACGAGCCACCGGCGCACGCTGCGGTGCTTTGTACGGATCGGAACAATCTTGGCTTTGTCCGTCTCATTTTCCGTCTTGATTTTTACAATCTCATCGAACATCTCGGCGTCGAGCTTGCCGATTGCATCAATCAACTGTTCTTCTCTCATAGGATAAATCCCTCCTTGCTGAGGAAACGTTTTAGTTTGCGGCGCAGACGTAAGAGCATGCTCTTCGCCTTCGACTCACTCATGCCGAGATACGCCGCCGTTTCCTTCAGGGAATCAAAATAGAAGTACCTTCCGAGGAAGAGATTCTTCGCGTCGCTCGGCAGCGCCTTAACAAAGCGCGCAATCGCGTCCTTTAAAAAGGCCGCGTCCGCTTCCTGTTCCGGCGTCCGTCCCCCCGCGACAACTTCGCTGAGTTCCTCTAAGGATGCGGCATATTCGGTTCCCTGCCGCTTGACTCGCTGTCTGGTCCGAAGCCGGTCGATTGCTTCCTGCCGCACAATCTTTCCGAGATAGGCAGCAAGCGTCTCCGGGCGCTGCTCCGGGATCGACAGCCACGCTGCCTGGTACGTGTCATTCACGCATTCTTCCGCGTCCTGCTCGTCCCCGAGAATCTGCACGGCAATCTTCATCAGATAATTCCGGTACTGCTCCATCGTTACCTGAATTGCCCGCTCGTCCCGATTCCGATACAATTCAACAATTTCCGCATCGCTCATAACTGCCTCCGAAAGGTTTCGTTTTGTCCCTGTCACCCCTATACCCGACAAAAAAACAAAACGGTTGCACTTATGTTATGCTGATGAGTCGATAGTTGATTGCCAAAGTTATTTCTGATTCCAACTCCGGCTTTTGTTTTTGTCTG
>CAMZEW010000056.1:0-10192 GCA_947305875.1 uncultured Lachnoclostridium sp. | reverse complement strand
TCCCCACAAAACAATAAAAATTTTTTTAACTGTGGGTTTTTGGGGGGGGGGGGGGGGGGGGGGGGGGCCGGGGGTTTTGGGGCCCTGGGCCATGGGCCCCAAAACCCCGTCCCCCAGGTCCACCCGTGTTCAGAGCATCCGGTAGCCGATTCCCCAGATGGTTTCGATATACTCCGCATCACTGACGGTTTTCAGTTTCCTGCGGAGATTGCTCATATGCACGTCGAGCGTTTTCGTCTCGCCGACGTACGGCTCCTGCCATGCATATTCGTAGATCGCGTCTTTCGAAAAGACGCGGGAAGGATTCTGTACGAGAAGCTCTAATATCCGGTATTCCTGCCTTGTCAGCTTCGGAACCTCCTTCCCGTCCGCCGTAACCGTGAACCGTTCCCGGTCAAGCACGATCCCGCCGTAAGAAACAAGGTCCGCAGTCTCCGGCTTCGGCCCGGCCTGCTTTCGCAACTGTACCCGGATCCGGGCAATGACTTCTTTGATTTCGAAAGGTTTCGTCACATAATCGTCCGCGCCGATGCTTAACACGTCGACCTTTGAATTCAGGTCGTCCTTGGCACTTATGACGATAACCGGCAGGGTGCCTTTTGCCCGGATCTCCCGGAGCACTTCCTCCCCTCCGGTCCCCGGAAGACTCAGATCAAGCAGCACCAGATCATAGTGCTCCATCCGAAGCAGCAGAAGGGCTTCCGTACCGGAATACGCCTGCCCGCACGAAAAGGATTCCTTTTCGAGTGCTTCCTTCATCATTGTGTTAATGGCGTTGTCGTCGTCGACAATCAGAATCCGTTCCATGGCATTTTCCCCTTAAGCCGTGTGATTTCCAAAACAATTCTATGCTTCCCGCCCGCAGAAGTCAAATGTTTTCCTATTCATCCGCTCTTGTTTTTCCTGCCTTAAGGTAGTATAATGTTCTGTAAGATTTTACCCGCGCACGCGTGCGCGTTATGTGAAAACGGAGGACCTATGGCGAAACGAAATCCCCGCAGAGAGGGCTTAAGCATAATTATCGTCGGCGGCGGCAAGATCGGAAGCACGCTCATCGAACAGCTCGATAAGGAAGGCCACGACATCACGGTCATCGATACGAATCCGAAAACCATCTCATCGCTTACGGATTCCTACGACATCATGGGCATCGTCGGCAACGGGGCGAGCTACACGGTGCAGACGGAGGCCGGCGTCAACAGCGCGGACCTGATCATCGCCGTTACGGATTCGGACGAGCTGAATCTTCTGTGCTGCACGGTCGCCAAAATGGTCGGCAACAACTGCGCCGCAATCGCGCGTGTCCGTACGCCCGACTACAGCAAGGAAGTGCCCTATCTTCGCGAGAAGCTCGGCCTTGCCATGATTATCAATCCGGAATACGAGACCGCGAAGGAAATCTCCCGTATTCTCTCCCTGCCCTCGGCGCTTGAGGTCAACTCTTTTGCCCACGGCCAGGCGGAGCTGATTAAGTTTAAAATCCCGGAAGGCAACATGCTTGACGGCAAGTCGGTTGCCGAACTCGGTAAGTCCATTATCGCGAGCATGATTATCTGTATCGTGGAGCGCGGCGGAGAAGTCTATATCCCTGCCGGACATTTCCGGTTAAAGAGCGGGGACACGCTCTCCTTTATCGCGTCCCGGAAGGACGTTATCGCGTTCCTTCAGCAGATCGGCATCCCGACGCAGCAGGTGAAAGACACGATAATCATCGGCGGCGGAAAGGCTTCCTATTACCTTGCCACCATGCTCCTGCATCAGGGCTTCAAGGTCAAGATTATCGAAAAGGATTCCGCTCGCTGTGACGAACTGAGCATTCTTCTTCCGAAGGCAACCATCATCAACGGCGACGGCACCGAGGAGGATCTCTTATTCGAGGAAGGCATCCGTTCCACCGGTTCCTTCATCCCGCTTACGGGAAGCGACGAGGAGAATATTCTCCTTACGTTAAATGCCAAGAAGATCTCCGACGCGAAGGTTATCACGAAGATCAACCACCTGAATTTCAAGAGCGTTGTCGGAAGCCTGGAGCTCGGCAGCGTCATCTACCCGCGCTATATATGCGCCGAGGCGATTATTGCCTATGTCCGCGCAAAGAACGAATCCCGCAACAACAGCAACATCGAGACGCTTTACCACCTCGCGGATCACCGCGTGGAGGCGCTCGAGTTTGAAGTGAATCAGGAATCTCCCGTGACCGGCACGCCGCTCTTCAAGCTTTCGCTGAAGCAGAACCTTCGTATCGCCTGCATCAACCGCGACGGAAAAATTATCATTCCTTCCGGTCAGGACACGATTGAAACCGGCGACGAGGTAACCGTCGTGACAACGCACTCGGGCTTCCGGGATTTACAGGATATACTCGCATAATCGTTTAATTTTCATTATTCTACAGGAGTAGTATATTTATGAATCGCGCGATGATTCGCAAAATCTTAGGTTCGGTACTCGAGATTGAAGCCGTGCTTCTTCTGATTCCGGTCCTGACCGCCCTGTTCTACCGGGAACCGGTAGGCTGGTATTATCTCGGGGACGCCGCCCTCTGTTTCGGAGCCGGTTATCTGCTTTCGTTCCGTAAGCCGCAGGATAACGTCTTCTATCTGAAGGAAGGCTGCGTCATCACCGGACTCAGCTGGATTCTGCTGTCTCTCTTCGGCTGCCTTCCGTTGTGGCTCAGTCAGGAAATCCCGAACTTCGAAGATGCCCTTTTCGAAACCGTTTCCGGCTTTACGACAACCGGAGCCTCCATCGTTCCCGCCGTTGAAGAACTGTCGCACGCCGCGCTGATGTGGAGAAGCCTGACGCACTGGATCGGCGGCATGGGCGTTCTCGTATTTCTGCTTGCCATCCTGCCTTCAAGCGGCAGCTCCCATATGAATATCATGCGTGCGGAAAGCCCCGGCCCTTCGGTCGGCAAGCTTGTCCCGAAAGTCCGCGCGACCGCGAAAATCCTCTATCTGATTTATCTCGGCATGACGGTTCTCGAAATCGTTCTCCTTCTGTGCGGCGGCATGACATTTTTCGAATCGGTCAACACAAGCCTTGCAACGGCCGGTACCGGCGGCTTCGGCATCAAGAATGACAGCCTTCTTAGCTTCTCCCCGTACATCCAGTGGGTAGTGGCAATCTTCATGATCATGTTCGGCGTCAACTTTAACGTATACTATCTGCTCCTGTTCGGGCAGATCCGGAAAGCCCTCCGATGTGAAGAAGTGCGCTTCTATCTTCTCATCACGATCGGTGCAATCGGCATTATCTTCGCGAATATTCTGAATACCGTCGGAAACACCGCCGACGCACTCAGACATTCCGTTTTCACGGTCGGCTCGCTCATCTCGTCGACCGGTTTTGCGACGCTTAATTTCGACAGCTGGTCCGCGACGGCGCGCACGGTTTTAGTGACCTGCATGTTCATCGGCGCCTGCGCCGGAAGTACCGGCGGCGGCATCAAGGTTTCGCGTATCATCATCGCAATCAAAACCGTATTAAAGGAACTCAATTCCTATATTCACCCGAAGGCCGTCCGGAAGGTGCACTTCGAAGGAAAACCCGTGGAGCACGAGGTTGTCCGCGCGGTCAACGTCTATCTGATTACGTTCATGACCATCTTTGCGACTTCCATCTTTCTGGTGTCGCTTGAGGGCAAGGATCTCGTGACCAATTTCACGGCTGTCATCGCGACCTTCAACAACATCGGCCCGGGACTCAATCTGGTCGGACCGACGGCCAACTACGCCCACTTCGGCGTGCTCTCGAAGATTGTATTGATGTTCGACATGCTGGCGGGCCGTCTCGAGCTGTTCCCGATGCTTCTTCTGTTCCATCCGGGCATCATCAAAGGTTTCTTCAAGAAGAGCCCCGTCAAGACGCAATAAGAGGTTGCCATGGCCGATCGACTTATCTTCCACGTGGACGTCAACAGCGCATTTCTCTCCTGGACCTCCGTTAAGCGGCTGCAGAACGGGGAGTCCGACCTGCGGCTTGTCCCCTCGGTTATCGGCGGCGACGCCGGCGCGAGAAACGGCATCGTTCTTGCCAAATCCATCCCTGCAAAACAGTTTAAAATTGAGACCGCGGAGCCGGTCTCTCTTGCGCTTCGGAAGTGTCCGTCCCTGATTGTCGCGCCGCCTGACTTTGCCTGGTACAAGGTGTGCTCGAAGGCGTTTAAGGACATATGCCGGAGCTATGCGCCGTCGGTTGAGGAGTATTCGATTGACGAGTGTTTCTTAGATATGACGGGCACGAAACGCATCTATCCGGATCCGATTCAGACCGCCTATGAGATTAAAGACAGGATAAAGAACGACCTCGGGTTCACCGTCAACATCGGTGTCGGACCGAACAAGCTTCTTGCGAAGATGGCGGGCGATTTCGAAAAGCCCGACAAGGTGCACACGCTCTTCCGGGACGAGATTCCGAAGAAGATGTGGCCGCTTCCCGTGCAGGACCTTCTCTATTGCGGGAAGTCCTCATCGCAGCACTTAAACCGCGCAGGAATCTTCACCATCGGCGAACTGGCTGCGGTAAGCCTTCCGGACCTTCAGAAGCTGATGGGCGACAAAGGCGGACGCTTCTTACACCGCCTTGCAATCGGCGAGGATGACAGCGAAGTAACGGAAGAATACGGCGACGCGAAGAGTTACAGCATCGTTACGACCGAGGAAGAGGACATCTCCTCTTACGACCGCGCGGACAGGCTTCTTCTAGAGCTCACCGACCGCGTATCGAAACGCCTCAGGCGGGACGGCGTGCTTACGACCTGTATCGCAGTCACCGTAAGATATCTCGATTTTAAAACGCGTTCGCACCAGAGAAAGCTTTCCGAACCGACCGACATTTCACAGGAGATTTACGAAATCGGACGGGAACTGCTTCGCGAGCTCTGGGACGGAAAGACGCCGTTAAGACTTGTCGGCATCGCCCTTTCGGACGTTACCAAAGACGGCACGGCGCAGTTATCCCTGTTCGAAGAAGAGAATGTGCGGCGCGAGAAGAACCAGCGCATGGACCGCACGATGGACGGAATCCTGGACCGCTTCGGAAAGGGAAGCATAAAGCGCGGAACCAGCATTGAAAAGAAAGAAGATTAACATAAAAAGGAGCTCCCGGCAACAACTGCCGGGAGTTCCTTTATCTTTAAGAGGGTTGAGTATGAATCAGCCAATCGATATGAACTTCTTCTCTTCAATCTCAGGCTTTGCTTCCTTCTTCGGAACCGTAATCTTCAGGATACCGTTATCGAACTTCGCTTTGATATCCTCTTCGGTTACGTCCTTGCCGACGAAGAAGCTTCTGCTGCAGGAACCGTAGTACCGCTCTCTGCGGATATACTTGCCGTCCTCGCCCTTCTCGTCTTCCTTCTTCTCCTTGGAAGCATGGATGACAAGATAGCCTTTCTTCAGCTCAGCCTTAACATCTTCCTTGGTGTATCCCGGGAGATCCATGTCGAGCTCATAGCCGCCTTCGGTCTCCTTAATATCGGTCTTCATCAAACCGTTCACCGGGAATCCCACTCTTCCCATCGGTTTCAACTCTCTAGCCGCACGATCCGGAACCGGTGCGAACAGATCGTCAAACAAATCATCAAATAAATCTTCTCCAAAAATTGCAGGCATCAACATAAATCATTCCTCCTTTATGAAAGCCGTTTCATTCGGAACCCCCGGAAGATTTCTCTTCCTTCGTTCTGACTATGTTATACCACTTGTTAGCACTCGTGTCAAGCGAGTGCTAACAATTTCACAATTTCTTCACATTTTTCCTTCTCGGCCCCTGAAGAAGCCGCACCAGAACGTCATACGCTTTCTCGCGGACCTTCGCGGAATCCTCCGAAATCCGCTTTTCATATGTTTCCGCCTCTTCCGGGCTCTTCCCGAGAATCTGCGCAAGCATCATGAGGTACTGTGCCTCAAGCTCTTCTTCCTCCCGGAAGTATACGGGAATCGCGCTGATTGCGACGCGGATACGGATTGCTTCCGTATCTTCAAGCATCTCCGTCAGGATTCCCTCGCACAGTTTCCGCCCTGCAGGCTCCGAGATGCCCTCCCGGTATATGTCGCGGAGGTTCGGGTACGCCTGCGCTCCCTGATAAAGCATCGACAGGAACAGCATTGCCCCGTAGAAGCTGTCCTTCTTACGGCTCGCCATCCGCTCCGCCGCTTCCTTATTGCCGCGGAACAGCTCGGAAAGAAGCTCCGTGAGGATCTCTTCCTTCCCGGAATAATGGAAGTAGAATTTGCCGGTCGTACAGCCTGCCTCTCCCGCAAGCGCCTTCATTCCGGTTGCCTCGTAGCCGTCCCGAAGGAACGCCCGCGCGGCAATCTGAAACAGCTCCTTGCGCGTCTTTTTCTGCTTTTCCGGATTTGCGGTTCTGGCCATCCGATTTCCTCCCGTTTTCTCTTTCGGAAAATGTAAAAAAGGGGTGTCATTTTCCGGAAAGTGTAGTACAATGGTTTCGGATTTCACAGAAGGAGCGTTCCGAAACCATGCAGTATGTTGTTGTATCCCTGATCGGGTATATGCTCGGCTGCTTCAGCACCGCCGATACCGTATCCCGCTTCCGGCATGTTAACATTCACAAAGAAGGCACCGGCAACCCCGGGGCTTCCAACGTGACGTTTGTGCTCGGCTGGAAGATGGGCCTTCTGGTCGGCGGCATGGACATCTTAAAGGGCATCCTCGCTTCGCTTCTGACAACTCTGATTACCGGTAACCGCGTGCTCGGACTCTGCGCCGGCTGCGGCTGCATTCTCGGACATATGTTCCCGTTCTATCTGAAGTTTCACGGCGGCAAAGGCTTCGCCACGCTGATCGGGGTCCTCTTCGGCTTCGATCAGAAGTTCTGCCTGCTTGCCGTTCTGTTTATCTTTCTGATTACCTGGATTACCGACTACATCGTGCTTTCGACGCTCAATACCGCGATTCTGTTCGCGGTACGCGTTTTCCACGTGCTCGGCGCCGTTCCGGTGCTGTTCTTCGTGCTTTCGGTGGTTGCCATCATGTTCGCGAAGCATTGGAAGAACCTGTACCGCATCTTCATCGCGAAGTCCGGTGAGAAAGGCTTCTCGCTGCTCTTTCAAAAGAAAACAGCTTAGTCGTTGATTTCATATAACCAACGGCGTCCCGCGTAAGGGGCGCCGTTTTCTTATCCGTGTCTTTTCAGTTCATACATCAGAAGCGCAGCCGCAACGCCTGCGTTCAGCGATTCCGCCTGTCCTTCCATCGGAATCCGGACGCGAACGTCACAAAGAGCGGTAACTTCGTCCGACAGCCCGTTTCCTTCGTTTCCGATCAGAATCCCGCACTGTCCCTTATAATCCGCCTTGTCATACGGTACGGAACCCGCAAGATGTGCCGCACAAAGCGTCACATTGCGATTTTTGAGCATTTTGAGTGTTTCGGTGAATTGTTCCGCATACACGAACGGAACACGCCATATCGCGCCCATAGTGGCGCGTACGACTTTCGGAGAAAACGCGTCCACAGAGTCTGCCGAAAGAATGATGCCGCCGATTCCCGCCGCCTCCGCGGTACGGAGGATGGTTCCGAGGTTGCCGGGGTCCTGCAGGGTCTCCAGAAGAAGGATGCCCTTCCCGGAAGAAACAATCCCGTCAGCCGAGTGTTCCGGCATTCTCATAAGCGCGATAACGCCCTGCGGCGTCACGGTTTCCGAAACGGCTCCGAATGCGTCGTCCGTCACTTCTTCATACGGGCACGCTTTCATAAGGGCCCTCTCCTCTTCGGAAAGCCCCGAAAGCCCGGACTGCGACCAGTACGCCTTTATCAGAGAATCAGGAACCTGCTTCACCGCTTCGAAGAACATCTTCTTTCCTTCGATGACATACGTCCGCTCCTCTTCGCGGGCGCTCCGCTTCTTTAAAAGCTTCGCAATCTGTTTCAGTTGATTATTCGATCTGGCTGTAATCATAAACCTCTCCGTAATCAAAGAACCGGCTGAATACTGCTGCCATAATCCTGCTTCATGCTTCTTCGCTCGCGAGCTTCGCCGCCTGGTCGGCCGTCGTCAAAGCATCGAGAATCTCCTGCAGGTCCCCGTTCATGATCTTATCGATCTTGTAAAGCGTCAGCCCGATCCGGTGATCGGTCACGCGGCTCTGCGGGAAATTATACGTCCGTATCTTCTCGGAGCGGTCACCCGTACCGATCTGGCTCCGTCTTGCCGCGGCTTCGGCCTCGTGCGCTTTCTGAAGCTCCAGATCATACAGTTTCGAACGGAGTAAGGCAAATGCCTTATCCTTGTTCTGTAACTGCGATTTCTCGGTCTGTGAGTAAACGACAATGCCGGTCGGATAGTGCGTAAGACGCACGGCGGAGTCGGTCGTGTTTACGCACTGGCCGCCGTTACCGGAAGCACGCATAACGTCAATCCGGATGTCCTTTTCATCAATCTGAACGTCCACCTCTTCGGCCTCCGGCATAACCGCTACCGAAGCAGTCGACGTATGGATGCGGCCGCCCGATTCGGTCTCGGGAACACGCTGCACGCGGTGTACGCCGCTTTCAAACTTCAATACGGAATAAGCGCCCTTGCCGTGCACCATAAACTGCACTTCCTTCATGCCGCCGATTCCGGTTTCATCAATGTTTACGAGCTCGGTCTTCCAATGACGCGACTCGATGTAGTGGATGTACATGCGGTACAGCTCGGCCGCGAAAAGCGCCGCCTCGTCACCGCCTGCGCCCGCACGGATCTCGACGATAACATCCTTCTCGTCAAGCGGGTCCTTCGGCAGCAGCAGAATCTTCATCTTCTGCTCAAGGCGCTCCACGTCCTCTTTGGCGGTCGCGAGCTCTTCCTTCAGCATCTCCCGCATCTCCTCGTCGCTTTCGGACGCGAGCAGGTCTTCGCTGTCGGCAATCGTCTCCTTCGCCTTCTTGTACTCGGTATACGCCTCAACGAGCGGCTGCATGTCGCTCTGTTCCTTCATCAGTTTACGGAAACGCTCCGGATTGCTCGTCACCGCAGGGTCGGAAAGTTCCAGCTGCATTTCCTCATAACGCTTTAATAAGTCTTCTAATTTATCAAACATTTCTATGGTCTCCTTTATAGCATTTTACGTTGATGGAAAAAACGAACAAACGCTACAAATGTCCGACCACCACGCGGTCATGTCCCGCGTAGTCCTTCTTCACCGTTACATCGGAGAACCCCGCCGCCCGGAACAGTTCGGGCACAGACTTCCCCTGGTCAAAACCGATCTCCACGATCAGGTATCCTCCTTTCTTCTCCGGTCCCGCCGGCCGCAGATGCTTCGCGCCTTCCGCGGTAAGGATCCGGTAGAAATCTAATCCGTCCTCTCCCCCGTAGAGCGCCATCCGGGGCTCATAGTCCTTCACCTCGGGCATCAGCGATTCCATCTGCTCCGCGGGGATGTAAGGGGGATTGGAAACAATTATATCATAACTTTCCGTGATATTCGAAAACATATCACTTGCGGCAAATGTGACATCCGCCCCGTTCGCCTTCGCATTGGCCATGGCAACCTTAAGGGCAGGCTCGGAAAGGTCCGCTGCCGTTACCGATGCGGGGGATGCGAGCCTTGCGATGCTGATTGCAAGGCAGCCCGTTCCGGTACACATGTCAAGCACCTTTGCATCCTTACAAAGCGGCAGAGCCGTCTCAGCGAGAAGCTCCGTATCCTGTCTCGGGCACAGCGTGTCCGAAGTCACCGAGAAAGGCAACCCCATAAAGTACTGGACGCCTGTGATCTGCTGAAGGGGTTCCCTCCCCGCGCGGCGTCCGAGCAGTTCCGCGTATCGCGTGCTCTCCGCTTCGGTGATGTGCTCACCGGACCTGCAGAGCCACTCCTCACGCGTCATTCCCGTGACATGGAAGAGCAGTTCCCGCGCGTCATAATCCGCATCCGGAACCTGCGCATTCTTCAGTTGTACCGTCGCCGTTTTGAGCGCTTCCCGATAGGTCATTCTGTTCTCCGTTGATAAATGCTCTCCAGTCGAATACCGCCTCCACCGAAGCAATGGCGCACTCGAGCATCGCGTCATCGGGCTCCTTCGTGGTCAGTCCCTGCATCCAGATGCCGGGACGGCTCAGGGCATTCACAAGCTTACTGTCCGAGCGGCCCGCAAGCCGCAGAAATTCATAGCTGATTCCCGCCACCAGAGGAAGCAGGAGAAGGCGGATTCCGAAGCGCACCAATATCTTGATGATACG
>CAMZEW010000055.1:0-10214 GCA_947305875.1 uncultured Lachnoclostridium sp. | reverse complement strand
CCGATTGCCATGATTACCGACCAGTATATGGAAGTCCTGAATGAGCTGAAACAGTATCCGATGGACAATATCAGCGAGTTTTTGGTTATGGCGGCGACGCTTCTTCGCATCAAGTCGCAGATGCTTCTTCCGGTGACCGTTACCGAAGAGGAAGAGGCTGTGGACCCGAGAGCCGAGCTTGTTGAACGGCTTCTTGAGTATAAGATGTATAAATATGCTTCTTTGGAGCTTAAGGACCGTCAGATTGACGCCTGCAAGCACCTGTACCGCAAGGAAAACCTTCCGAAAGAGGTTTCCGGTTTTAAGGAAGAGGTTTCGGCCGAGGAAGTTACCGGCGACGTTACTTTACAGCAGCTGAATGACATCTTTAAGGACCTTATGAAGCGGCAGGAGAACCGGATTGACCCGATCCGCAGCAAGTTCGGGCGGATTGAGAAAGAAGAGGTCAACTTCAAGGAAAAGGTTATCGCAATTCAGGAATACGGACTTTCCCATAAGAAGTTCAGTTTCCGGAGACTCCTTGAGAAGGCTGCCGATAAGATTGAACTGATTGTTACATTTCTCGGCATTCTCGAGCTGATTCACATGGGGCGCGTATGCATCCGCCAGCTGAATCCGTTCGATGATTTCGAAGTCGAATACCTCGCGTCGGATGTCGTTCCGATTGAGTCGTTTACCTAGGAGACAGATAATTGGATAACAGTCAGAAAAAAGCCGCCCTCGAAGCGATTCTTTTCACGATGGGAGACGCCGTAGAAGAAGAACGGATGGCGGCTGCGCTTTCGATTACAACCGAAGAACTCATCATGCTGATGAGTGAGCTGGTTGCGGAATACAATGATGATTCGCACGGGATAATGATCAGCCGCGTCGGTACGAAGTACCAGATGTGCACGAAGATTGCCTATTACGAGACGCTGATTAAACTGTGCCATGTGCCGCAGAAACATGTGCTTACCGACACGCTTCTTGAGACGCTTTCGATTATCGCCTACAAGCAGCCGATAACGAGAATGGAAGTCGAAGCCATCCGCGGTGTCCGCTGCGATTATGCAATCAATACGTTAATTGATTACCATCTCGTATGCGAGCTCGGAAGACTTGATGCGCCGGGCCGTCCGATTCTGTTCGGGACGACCGACGATTTCCTTCGAAGTTTCGGTGTGTCGTCTCTTGAAGAGCTTCCGATTATCTCGACCGAGAAACTCGAAGAATTCCGGGAGGAAGCGGAAGAGGAAGCCGTCATCGGCGTTTGATTAATTTTCTTTTACATACTGCTTACAGCCGTCACTTTCGGGACGGCTGTTTTTTTACGGAAAATGTGATGATTTTTCTGGATTTTAAGCGTAAGCGGTTGAATTGGCCGTTTTTTTGTGGTAAAATATTCGGTACGAAATCGAAAGGAAACCGCGCTTTATGAATCTTTCCAAACGCTATATTCGGGATCTTTCATTGGATGAAACCTCTTACACGGACGGATTTTTATACTATAAAAACGGCCGTGTGATCAGTGCGGAATCCAACCGCGACAAGACGCTCTACCGGTTCGCCGTGAAGGGCAGCTTTACGTATTCGGTTTCCGTTTCCTTGACTGAAACGAAGTGCTCGTTCACGTGCAATTGTTCCGCCGGAATTCATCCGGACGGAGCCTGCAAGCATGTTATTGCGGCGCTTCTGTTTTTGCATCATCTGCAGCATACGCCCGCGGCAGGAGCGGAGCAGGACCCGCAGGATATGCGTTCCTCGCAGATATTAAACTATTATATGGAACTCGACGATTCGTTCGTCCGAAACGAAATCTGTCATGTGACGCCGTATTTCTATTATAACGGTATGCTCCGGAACGAGAAAGACTCGGTAATCATGCGGATTTCGATGGGGGCGGACCGTCCGTATAAGGTGCAGGCCGTCAAGAAGATGCTCGAAAACATCCGGGATAACCAGACATTTGTCCTCGGAAAAGACTTCAAGTTCCGCGGAACGCTCACTGAGATGGACATGACGTCCCAGAAGCTCATATCCTACCTGACCGATGTGCTCTCTTTCGAGGAGCAGTACGGAATTGCCGGGGAGCAGAGCGTCTTTCAGAAGAATGACATCCGTCTTACCAAGCGTATGTTCATGAATGTGCTGCATATATTGAAGAATGAAGCGTTCACCGTTTCGCTTTCGAACAACCGCGTTCTTGAGAACATCCGCTTCGTCGAGGGCAACCCGGTTATTTCGTTCGATATCGATGCAATGGACGACTGCGTTGTCATATCCTACGGGGAGAACGGAAGAGTATTCCCGTTGTCCGCGGACGGTGACCTGTTATATTATAATGCGGTGATCTACCGGCCGGACGCGACCTTTACAAGGAACTATCTGCCGATCTACAACTCGCTCTCGAAAGAGAATCCCGAACTCGTATTCCGCGATGATTACGCAAAGCAGTTCTTAAACGACGTGCTTCCGAAACTTTCCGATACGATGAATGTGCAGATTCCCGAGAATCTGAAGGACCATTATCTGACGTTTCCGCTGCACGCGTCGCTATATATGGATTACGCGTACGGAAACATCAGCGCCGAGCTTCGTTTCTCGTACGGCGAGTATACGTTCAACAGCTTCTCCGAGCCGGACATCCACGGTTTTATCCTTGTCCGTGACAAGGAAAAGGAAAATGCAATCCGCGAAGAACTCAGCGACTTCGGATTTGAGAAGCATAACGGGTATTATCTTCTTTGTGAAGAGGATGCGCTGTTCTGCTTCTTAAGCGGAGACCGCGGAAAGCTTCCGGAGCTTTGCGACCTTCTGTTCTCGGATTCGTTCCATACGCTTAAGATCCGTACCGGAAGGAAGGTTTCGTACGGCGTTCACATGAACTCGGGCGAGGATTTCCTTTCGCTCGATATTGCGCTTGATGACGTTCCGAAACAGGAACTTCGGGACCTGCTTCTGTCCGCGCAGATGAAGAAGCCGTATTACCGCTTAAAGGACGGCGATTTCCTGCTGCTGGATTCTCCGGAACTTGAAGAGTCGCTTGCGATGCTTCGGAACCTGAATATCAACCTTCGTTCGATCAAGGATGCTTCGGTAACGGTTGACCGTAACCTTGCGGGTTATCTTAAGAGCCTGCTCTCGGGAGACGGCACCGACGCAAAAGTGGACGATGCCGTAAGCCGTTTTGCCGATTCGATTCAGAATCCGAAGGAATTTCCGATTCCCGAGCGGATTCGCGCGGACGTGCGTCCTTACCAGAAGGTCGGCTATTACTGGATGCGGAATCTCGCAAGCTTCGGTATGGGCGGAATCCTTGCCGACGATATGGGTCTCGGAAAGACGCTTCAGTCCGTCATGTACCTTGCGTCGCTTCCCGAAGATTCGCTTTCGATCGTGATCTGTCCGTCCTCTTTAATGTTCAACTGGAAGGATGAAATCGAAAACTTCGCGCCGGGTCTTCCTTGTACGGTTGTCTGCGGAATCCCCGAGGAGCGCGGCAATCTCGTAAGCCACGCGAAGCGCGGCATCCTGATTACCTCGTACCCGTTATTAAGACGCGACATGTCCTTATACCGGAACATCAAATTCGCGGCGGTAATCATCGACGAAGCGCAGAACATCAAGAATTCCACTTCGCTGAACGCGATGAATGTCAAGAAACTGAAGGCAGACAGCCATTTTGCGCTGACCGGCACGCCGATTGAGAATTCGCTTTCCGAAATCTGGTCGATTTTCGATTTTCTGATGCCCGGGTATCTGTTCCATCATCCGAAGTTCATTTCGGAATATGAAAAACCGATTCTTTCTAACAACGAAGAGAAACTTGCACAGCTGAACTTAAGGATCCGGCCGTTTATCCTGCGCCGTATGAAGAAGGACGTATTGAGCGAGCTTCCGGACAAGACCGAAGAGAAGATTCTGATTGAGCTTTCCGAAAAGCAGAAGAAACTCTACGCAGCGTATCTTGAGCATTATAAGGGCGAATTGAACTTAGAGGATGACGAATTCATCCGGACCAATCAAATTCAGATTCTGAGCGTTCTGATGCGGTTAAGACAGATCTGCTGCCACCCGGCAACGTTTCTTGATAATTATGACGGCGACAGCGCGAAGATGGAGCTTTTGATTGAACTTCTGACAAATGCGATCGATTCCGGTCATCGTGTGCTTGTATTCTCACAGTTTACTTCGATGCTCGGTTTGATCCGGAAAGAGCTTGACCGCTTAGAGATTCCGTATTTCTCGCTTGAAGGCAAGACGAAGATTGACGCGCGGAACCAGGCGGTAAAACGGTTTAATGAAGGAGAAAAGGCAGTCTTTTTGATTTCTCTTAAAGCCGGCGGTACCGGTCTCAATTTGATCGGAGCCGACACGGTTATTCATATGGATCCGTGGTGGAATCCGGCCGTAGAGGAACAGGCTACCGACCGTGCTTACCGGATCGGGCAGCATAAGAACGTGCATGTGATTAAGATACTTGCAAAGGGAACGATAGAAGAGAAGATATACCGCCTGCAGAAGCGGAAGCAGAGCCTTGCGGATTCCGTCATCGACGGAAAGCAGGACATCTTAAAGCAACTGACAAAAGAAGAACTGATCGAGATCTTCAGTTAAAGAAAACGGGCAGGAACGAACGGTTCCTGCCCGAATTTTATATCTTTTTAATCTTCCAGATACTTTCCGTAATATCTGCGGACAATGTAATCGAGGAACGATTCATTGACTTCGCCGAATGTATTCCGGATGGTGTTTTTGATTCCTTCAATCTTGTTGTTCGTGTTCTCTTCAAGCGTTGCATCCGCCTGCTCAAACTGCTTCACATATCCGCTCGTCATATTGAGAATCAGCCAGCTGTTGAAGAGCTGTGCAAGCTGTTTGCCGCTCATCGAAACAAGGAAACCGGTCGAGCGTACAAGAGAAGCGTCAATTACGTTCTTCACGCCGTTCGGAACCTTATCAAGGAAGACGTTCCGGATTTCCTCCGCATTCGTGGCACGCATATGCGTCATATTAATCAGAGAGGCGTCCGAAGTATCCTTACGGCCTTTCTTGTACTTCGCGTAGCTCGATACCTGATGCGGCTTATAGAAGTCGAATTCGGCCTCGTTGTTCGTGTTCGGCTTGTAATCCGGGATGAATCCGGCGTAACTGTCGAGATCGTCGGTATCCTCGAATACGATCTTCGTTTTCTTCTTGCCTTTGCCGAGGTCGTGCTCTAAGTTCGACTTACGCGTCTGCTGGCTCTTGGCCTGTTCGGCTGCAAGCGCCATCTCACGTTTGCGCTCGGCAACCTTCTCGGTAAACTCACGGTATGCTTTCTGCTCCGGAGTCTCCTCAACGGGTTCTTCCTTTTTCTCCTCGACAGAGTAGTCCGGAATGAAGCCCTTGTAATCTTCCAGGTCGCTGAAATCGTCCGCTGTGGGATCCTTTAAGAACTTCTTTGCTTTCTGCGTAAGCGTTTCGCCGCCTGCTGAAGAAGCAGCAGGATTCGCTAACGAGCTTGCGGCTTCCGGAGCATTCTGCTCGCGTCCGATTTCTACGTTATCGTCGAATACTTCCTCAATGATATCGGAATCGGCGGAAACTTTAATCTTCGTATCCTGGATATCCTTCGGACGGCCGGAGGTGGATTCAATCCGGTAATCGTCCGCATCGGAATACTTTTCTCTGTCCGGAAGAACTTCGGCGATTACGGAATGATCGAGGTCGCTTTCGCCGATATTCTTCTCCATCTCATGCATTTCGTTGATGAAGTTGTCGAGAATATCGTCGTTCTCCGAAACTGCAGAATCGGTCGCTTCGTCGGCGGAATCGGAGAGGGACTCTTTACGGAAGTTGGTAAGGAATGCGGCATAAGCGTCGTCTTCCTCTTCCTCGGGTTCGTCTTCCTCTTCCTCATGCTCAAGCGTGATTACGGAAGCGGCGTCAATGATGTCCTTGTTATCGAGTTCCTCGTCGCCGATCGGCTCCACTTCAACGAAGATGGGTTCCGAAGCGGCAGGGTCATACGATTCGGATTCGGGAATATACGCATCCGACATATCGGGCTCGAAATCCGGGTCGGAAGAGTAGAGGTCTTCTGAAGACTCGGTTTCGGGAGCCGGAGCGGCAGCCTTTTTAGGAGCGGAAGCACCGGCAAAGAAAGGATCGGACGGCATTGCAAATACCGGATCCTCGCCGGGAGCAACGGTGAACTTGCTTCCGGTAGCCGGTCTCGGCATCTCTTCAGCGGGATCCTGATAGGTTCCGCGCTTCGGAGCGGGCTGTGCCGGATTGTTGAACAGATTCAGCAGGTCTTTATTCTTAACGTCTTCTTTCTGGTTTTTAAACTGACCGAAACCGGTGCCGCTGCCCATCGGAGCGTTGCTTCTTGCGGTCGGTTTCGATTCGAAAAGCTGCTTCAATGCTTCTGCGGAAGGAGAGGGATCCTTCTTGACGGATTTCTCTTCGGCGGACTTGCGGCGCTCGGCAAGAATGCGTTCCGCTTCAGCCTGACGCTCTGCAACAATTCGCTCAGCCTCGGCTTTGCGTTCTGCGGCAATCCGTTCGGATTCGGAAGCTTTCCGTGCGGCTTCCTCGGCGAGACGTTCTGCTTCGGCAGCACGTTTCTCGGCTTCGGCGGCAGCCTTTTCTTCCTCTGCCTTACGCTTTGCGCGGCGTTCTTCCTCGGCAGCCTTACGGCGCTCTTCGAGAACGCGGAGTTTTTCTTCCTCGGCTTTCTTCTTCTCGTCGGCCTTGCGTTTCTCCTCTAAAGCCTTGCGCTCGGCTTCTTCACGTGCCTTGCGGGCCTCCTCGGCAGCCTTCTTCTTGGCTTCTGCAGCGAGCCGGCGTTCCTCGGCCTTTCGTGCCTGCTCGGCCTTGTGCTGTTCCTCGGCTTTGCGCGCCAATTCCGCAAGACGTTCCTCCTCGGCCTTCTTCGCCTCGGCTGCCTTGCGTTCTTCTTCCTCTTTGGCTTTCTTTATGGCTTCCGCATTCGGTACGGCATCGTAGCCCTTCTTCTTACGGGTTTCGTTTACGCAGAACTCGGAAAAAAGCTTGGGTCCCTTTTTCTGGTCCTTTTTGCTTACGAAAATCTTAAAGGCATTCTCGCGCTGGGAGAACTCATAAGCGCAGGAGACACCCTGCGATTCGGCAAATTCGATGAACCCTTTGGCGGCTTCTTCTTTCTGAAGGGAAAACATCGGGATTTTCACATCCCCGGCATCTTCCTGCAGCGGTACATTACACTCAGGACAGATGGTAACGGAAAAGCCGTATTGTTTCTTACATAACGGACAAAATGCCATATGCTGATCCTCCTCATTCCCAAAATCCGAATGATTTTTTCAATAATATATTATTATACTCTGATTTTTGAATTATTTCAAGGAAAATGAGACCGGAAAGAAGATTATTTCTCGGACGTTCTCGATTCCAAAAACAAGTCGACGGTATGTTCCAGCAAATCCGGCGTAAGGTTCGGAAACTGCTTTAACGTCTGTTCCCTGACATAATCCGAAAGAAGCAGGTCCTGTTCCTCGAGTTCCTCGGCTCCGGCAATCGCTCCTTGAAGCGTTTCTTCGGTCAGATTCTCCGCCTGCCAGGTCTTGACAGCCTCTAAAAGCTCGTCCTCTTTCGCAGCGGACTCCCTAAGTGTTCCTGACTTCCTAAGCGCATAGACGCCGTAAAGTAGCATCGCAAGGAACACAAATGTCATGATTACAAGCGTGAAAGGATGCGGATCCTTAAATACCGGAAGCACATTAAAAAGCGCGAGAATCATCGCAATCGTTCCGGCTCCGCCGAAGAGCAGAAAGATCACGGCGCTCGAAAACGTGTCCTTTGCTTTGAAGGCCGCCGATGTATAATCAAGATCCTCAAATTTCATCCGGTCGCCGCGAACCGTCTGAACGAGGTCCTCATTCAGAAACTCCGCAAGAAACTGCGCCTGTTCTTCGGACTCCTCCGGATCCTTTTCGGTTTCCACCGTATAAAACGCATAGAAGGCTTTATGAATCTCCGGAAGCAGCGAAGCGTCCGCGACAATCGCGTATTCCCCGGAATCCTCAACATAAACGGAATCCGCATCGATGTTACAGTAACGAAGGTATTTCACAAACCGTTCCGTGACGGCGCTGCTTTGAAAACGGTAGATTTCCTTCCGGTTATCCTCCTCGGGAAGTTCTTCGACAAGTGCCGCTCCGCAATCCGCGCAGACGGTGATGCCTGGCTCATATTCGGTTTTACAGTTCGGACAAAACATAGGCGTCTCCTTTAACCTGAAATCTCGTAAAAGATATTATATCGTGAAAACGGCCCGCTTTCAATTGTTTTTACATTTTTCGCTATGGAAACGGCGCAAAATGTGATATTCTGTATCTAGAATGAAGAAAGGACCAGCGCAGTATGAGAAAACCGTTTCTTTCCGATGAGATTTTGCTCGCCGTCGAGAAGCCCGCGCGGTATACCGGAGGCGAGGTGAATATGGTCGTAAAGGACCCTGCTTCGTGCGATATCCGGTTCTGCATGTGCTTCCCGGATGTTTATGAGGTCGGCATGTCCCATCTGGGCATTCAGATTTTATACGATATGTTTAACCGGCGCCCGGATACGTATTGCGAACGGGTGTATTCTCCGTGGGTGGACCTCGATAAGATCATGCGCGAGAAGAAGATTCCGCTGTTTTCACTTGAGACGCAGACGCCGATCAAACAGTTTGATTTCCTCGGAATCACGCTTCAGTATGAGATGTGCTATACGAACATCCTGCAGGTATTAGATCTTTCGGGGATACCGCTTCGCGCAAAGGACCGCGGCGAGGATGACCCGATTGTTGTCGGCGGAGGCCCTTGCTCGTATAATCCCGAGCCGATTGCGGATTTCTTTGATTTCTTCTATATCGGCGAAGGCGAGACAAGCTATGACGATGTTTTGGACCTTTATAAAGAGAATAAGAGGCAGGGCGGGACGAGGGCGGATTACCTTCGGAAACTGTCGCATATTCCCGGCATGTATGTGCCTTCGCTTTATGAAGTGACCTACAATGAAGACGGCACGATTGAAAGCTTCACACCGAAATACGACGATGTGCCGAAGAAGGTGCAGAAGATGGTCGTAACGGACCTGAGTGACACGGTATATCCAAAGAAGCCTGTCGTTCCGTTCCTTCAGGTCATTCAGGACCGTGTGACGCTTGAGATCCAGCGCGGCTGTATAAGAGGCTGCCGTTTCTGTCAGGCGGGCATGATCTACCGGCCGATCCGCGAGCGGAACGTCGAATGGCTTAAGAACATGGCCGATAAGATGCTGCAATCGACCGGACATGAGGAAATCACGCTTAGTTCCTTAAGCTCGAGCGACTATTCGTGCCTCGGGGATCTTGTCTATTACCTGATTGACAACTATAAAGACCAATACGTGAACGTGGCGCTTCCTTCGCTTCGTATCGATGCGTTTTCGCTTGATGTCATGAAGAAAGTGCAGGACGTCAACAAGTCGAGCATCACATTTGCCCCGGAAGCGGGGACGCAGCGGATGCGGAACGTGATCAATAAGGGGCTGACCGTTGAAGATATCCTGGGAGGTGCCGGCAAGGCGTTCCGCGGCGGCTGGAATAAAGTTAAGCTTTACTTCATGCTCGGGCTCCCGGGCGAGCTTGATGAGGACGCGGTCGGAATCGCGGAATTAGCCGAGCAGATTACCGAAGAGTATTACCGGATTCCGAAGGAGGAACGGCACGGCAAGGTTTCCGTCACCGTGAGTACGTCTTATTTTATTCCGAAGCCGTTTACGCCGTTTCAGTGGGCAAGAATGGCGACCAAGGACGAATTTATCGCACATCAGAAACTTGTTAAGAGCTCGATTCAGTCGCAGTTAAACCATAAGAGCATTTCCTACCAGTGGCACGATTCGGACACGAGCGTAATGGAAGGCATTTTCGCGAGAGGCGACCGCAAGCTTTGCGACGTAATCGAGGAAGCGTATAAGGCCGGCTGCATCTATGACGCATGGACCGAATACTTTAAGTATGACGTCTGGAAGGAAATCATGGACCGGCACGGCGTCACGATTGATTTCTATAATACGAGAGAACGCGGCGAGGACGAGATCCTTCCGTGGGATTTCATCGATATCGGCGTATCGAAGAAGTTCCTGCGGCGCGAATACGAGCGTTCGAAACGAGCGGAAATCACGCCGAACTGCCGCCGCAAATGTTCCGGCTGCGGCGCCGCCAAATTCGGCTGCGGCGT
>CAMZEW010000054.1:0-10399 GCA_947305875.1 uncultured Lachnoclostridium sp. | reverse complement strand
TAACCGCAAGACGGCATCCTCTGTGACCCATCATCGGGTTGAACTCGTGGAGGGAAGCGCACATGGCCTTAACTTCCTCAACGGTCTTGCCCTTCGCGTCAGCGAGCTTCTGGATGTCGGCCTCTTCGGTCGGAACGAACTCATGAAGCGGCGGGTCTAAGAAACGGATCGTTACCGGGTTGCCTTCAAGAGCCTCGTAAAGAGCCTTGAAGTCGCTCTGCTGATAAGGAAGAATCTTGTCGAGAGCTACTTCTCTCTCTTCTTCGGTATCGGAGCAGATCATCTCACGGAAAGCAGCGATTCTTTCGGGATCGAAGAACATATGCTCCGTACGGCAGAGACCGATACCCTCGGCACCGAGCTCTCTTGCCTTCTTCGCGTCGCGCGGCGTATCCGCGTTCGTACGAACCTTCAGCTTACGGAACTTGTCGGCCCAGCCCATAACGCGGCCGAAATCGCCGGAGATTGAAGCGTCCACGGTCGGAATGATGCCGGAGTAGATGTTGCCGGTCGTTCCGTCGATGGAGATTTCGGAACCTTCCTTGAAGGTCTTTCCGCCGAGCGTGAATACCTTATTCTCTTCATCCATGTTGATGGCGCCGCAACCGGATACGCAGCAGGTGCCCATACCGCGGGCAACAACGGCTGCATGGCTGGTCATACCGCCGCGGACGGTAAGAATACCCTGAGCGGCTTTCATGCCGGTGATGTCCTCAGGAGAAGTCTCGAGACGGACAAGAACGACTTTCTTGCCTTCTGCGGCCCATTTCTCGGCGTCTTCGGCGGTAAATACGACTTTACCGCAGGCAGCACCCGGAGAAGCACCGAGACCCTTGCCGAGAGGCGTAGCCTTCTTGAGGGCCTTCGCGTCGAACTGCGGATGAAGCAGCGTGTCGAGGTTACGGGGATCGATCATCGAAACCGCCTCTTCCTCGGTCTTGTGACCTTCGTCAACAAGGTCGCACGCGATCTTCAGTGCGGCGGGAGCGGTTCTCTTACCGTTCCGGCACTGCAACATGTAGAGCTTCTTGTTCTCTACGGTGAACTCCATGTCCTGCATGTCATGGTAGTGATTCTCAAGAATACCGCATACGCGGATGAAGTCCTGGTAGGCTTCCGGGAATTCCTTCTCCATCTGTGCAATCGGCATCGGAGTACGAACGCCGGCAACAACGTCTTCGCCCTGTGCGTTCTTTAAGAACTCGCCCATGAGCTTCTTCTCGCCGGTTGCGGGATCGCGGGTAAATGCCACGCCCGTGCCGGACTCTTCATTCAGGTTACCGAAAACCATCGGCATAACATTTACCGCAGTACCCCAGCTGTAAGGGATGTCGTTGTCACGGCGGTATACGTTTGCACGCGGGTTATCCCAGGAACGGAATACGGCTTCGATAGCGAGCTTAAGCTGTTCAACCGGATCCGACGGGAATTCCTTGCCGAGCTGCTTCTTGTATTCTGCCTTGAACTGCTCAGCGAGTTTCTTCAGATCCTGAGCGGTAAGGTCTACGTCGTACTGAACACCCTTCTCTTCTTTCATCTTGTCGATGAGCTGCTCGAAATACTTCTTGCCTACGCCCATAACAACATCCGAGAACATCTGGATGAAACGGCGATAGGAATCATATACGAAGCGCTTAAACTTCGGGTCGGGATTGCCGGCAATCATCGCGGCAACAACCTTATCATTAAGACCGAGGTTCAGGATGGTGTCCATCATACCGGGCATGGACGCTCTCGCACCGGAACGAACCGATACAAGAAGCGGATTCTGGAGATCGCCGAACTTCTTGCCGTTAATCTCTTCCATGCGCTTAACGCCTTCCATCGCCTGCGCCATGATTTCGTCATTGATCTTGCGCCCGTCGTCATAGTACTGCGTACAGGCTTCTGTCGTAATTGTAAAGCCCTGCGGCACCGGAAGACCGATGTTGGTCATCTCGGCGAGGTTGGCACCCTTGCCGCCCAGCAGGTTACGCATATCTGCATTACCTTCGGTAAATGCATATACCCATTTTTTAGCCATATATCTTATGACCTCCTCTGTTATTGAGCTGTCAAATGAACACGCAAAAGAGACGTCTGTTGACAGCCGCTGATGCCATTTTAACACATGAAGCGGCAGTTTACAAACCTTTTTTACTTATTTCCCTTACACGCGCGCATTTTTCTATTGCATCATGATCTCATCCATTCCAAGCGCATACCAGTTGGCGTGGATGAAACGCAGGCAATTCTCGTCATCGAGGTCGAGGAAGATGCTCTTCACAACGCCCCGGTTAAGCTGTAACAGGTTCCTAAGACCCATTACGATAAATTCGGCTTTCGTCAGGCGGAACAGCCCGTGCAGGCAGTCCGTCACCGTCTTCTCCTGACTCTCGGAAAGATCGTCGCGGGTGCGCACCGTCGAAAGGAATGCGCATTTGCCGACAAGACCGTTTAAAAGGATGTAGAGCTCGTCCGGGCTGTCCGGAGCCTCGGCGCCGCCGTAAAGGAAGTCGTCCGCGCTTACGAGCTTCTCCTGGTGCTTGCAGTACTCAATGAACTGCAGCCCCTCCTTCTCGCCGATGTTTCCGATGATCTTGTGCTGTACCACAACGCTTTCCACGTTGCAGTTATAGCGTAATATATCACTGACTCTCGTCCAGGAACGCGGCGTCGCAAACACGATGTTGCTGTCGCCCGGCACCTGCGTGTGAAGCGCCTCCGGCTTGACGGTCAGGTAATCCATTACAAACTTATGTATATTATGAGGGATTGCGTAATCGTTCTTCCAGGTCTGGAAATCCGGCTCGATGTAGTGGATTTCGAAACGGTCGGCAAGCGGTCCGGCAAGACGGATGTAAACACCGTCGTCATCCTCGCGGTTACCGAGAGCGATTACGATGGTGCCCTCGGGCAGCGTGTACTGTCCGATGCGGCGGTCCAGAATCAGCTGATAGGCGGCAACCTGCACGCGCTTCGTACACGACGTGATTTCGTCGAGCAGAAGGATCGTCTTCGGGCCGTCCCGCTTCTCGTCGGGGAGCACCTCCGGCGACAGCCAGATGGTCTTGGTGCGCTCGCGGTTCGGGTAAATCAGACCGCTGATTTCCACCTCGGACATCTGCGCCAGACGGATATCGATAACCTTGTAGCCGTACTTCTCGCCGATCTGGCGGATAATCTCCGACTTGCCGATACCGGGCGCGCCGAGGCCGAGAATCGTGTGCTTCAGATTGTACCGAAGGTTAAATTCTATCGTTTCGCCGAACTCTCTGATGTTCATATTGATTCCTCACTTAATGTTGTCCTTAAGCCACGCTACCTTGCCCATGCGTTTCATGTCGTCGGTCGGATCGATTTCCTCCGACAGCACGAGCAGCGTGTTCCGCCGTAAGTACGGCAGAAACCGTTTCGGATCAAGCGGTCCGAACTCGCCATCGGTCAGAATCAGCATGACCTCCGGACGGACTTTGTTGGCCGCGATCCAGTCGTAGATACAGTTCACGTCGGTCCCGCCCGAGTGGGTCGGAACGCATTTTAAAAGGTTCTTCTCGCCGCGCACCTTCCGGTACACGTCCGTCACCTTCGTATCCCAGAAGCACAGGTTGATGATGCACTGGAACTCCTTCGAGATGCGGTACAGCTGCGTCAGGAAGATATCCATCCGCTCCTTGCCGATGGAACCCGAGGAATCGACGAACGCCCACAGCTCCTCCAGTTCCTCATCCTCGGTCGGATGCCCCGGAAGAATCAGATCCATATGGAGGTACTTCCGTTCCGGCGTCGCATAAGAAACGTCATCCTTGATTTCCGCATCCAGAAAGTCGCGCATCAATACGCGCCAGTCCGGCTTCTTCGTGTCAAGAATCTGCGCAAGATGCGGCGGTACGGCGAAGCTTCCGGAACCGCGCTTCGCGGCACGGCGGATTAACGCCTTCGTCCTCTCCTCAAGAAGCGACTCCTGCTGCCTCGACATCGGGGCGGGTTTCGCAAGGTCATTATCGGGACCCGGAACAATCTTCTTCTCGCCGTTAATGCCCTCGCGGTAGGTCGTCCTTCCGACAAGCGAACCGTCCTCGGCGGGCTCGGGATTGTCCCTTAAGATGCAGTCGTACAGACTCTCCGCCGACTGCATGCGGTCCACCTCGGCGAAAAGCCCGTCCTTCGGGCGTTCAAACGGGATGTCGACCTTCCGCATGACCGGCCGCACGTCCCAGTCAAGAATCGAATTCACGATGTAGTCCGCCGCGGCGTTCCAGATGTCCATGCGCCGGTTTCTGGCGCGCATCGGATGCCGAAGCAGCACATGCATCACTTCATGCATAATAATATAGTTCCGTTCGCCGGGCGTCATGCTGCCCAAGAAATCGGGATTGTAGCGCACCGTCATGCCGTCCGTCACCGCGGTCGGCACGGACGGATCTTCGAGAAATGTGAGCGACACGAGAATGTCCCCGTAGAACGGCGCGCGCCGTACGGCATCCATGCGAAGCTTCTGGATTTCCGAAGAAACATCCATGTTGCTCTCCTTTCCCCGGTCAGAAATTCGTAATCAGCTTATACTTTGCATACACCGACTTCTTCAGGTCTTCCGTCGGAAAGCTTCCGTCCGAGCGGAGCACGCCCGCCTCCTGCCGGTAGTAGCGGTAGGTCTCGTCATTGGTCGGATAATTCCGGCAGTAGATGTAGTACTTCTCGCCGCCGTAGGTCACCGAATGCGCGGACTGGAAGAAACAGAAGCTCTTCCGCGCGTCAATCATGACGCGGAACACGCCGCCCTGCTCCTCGGCCTTTCCGAAGGTCAGGAACACGGCTTCCTCCAGTGTGTTAAGACGGTGCTCGCCGAGCCGCATGCTCATGTCGCAGAGTCCTTCCGTAACCGGATCGACAACGCCCGATTTCTTCGGGTCGGCGGCCTGCCGGAACGTCTCTTTCTCATTGGCCCCCGATGCATATCCGGCAAAGGTGATCGCCGTCCTCGGCGTCGTCAGCGCCTCTTCGCCGATCGGCAGGTTCACGTTCCGCACGAGAAACAGATTCTCCGCTTCGGGGCGGATGCCGACCGGACGGATGCCCATGTCCCTGGTCATCTCATAAACGGTACGAAGCCGTCTTAATTCTTCATGCCGGTCCGCAACGAGATACCGCCCGTCGGAAAGCGCGTAACTCTTCGCGAGAAGCTCCCGGTACTCGTCCTCCAAAAGGTCCAAAAAGAAACGGACCGAGCGGAGCTTTCTGCAGAACTGGAACGGACGCTCCCCGCACGAAAGCACGGTCGGCGCAACGACGACCTCTTCTAACTCGGAACACTTTTTGAATGCATAATCACCAACGGATTCGATGCCGTTGGTGATTGTCAGTTTCTTAACTTGTTCTACACCGTAATATGCGCCTTTGCCGATGCTCGTCAGAAAATGCCCGGCCTCGCACATCGTGGGTACGCGGATGGATTCTTCATCGCCGCAATAGGCGAAGATGCATTCGTCCGCGATTGTGTATTTGTCATCTACGTAAGCATACATGGCTATGTTCTCCCCGTCAGCCGTAGGTCTCCGTCCAAACCTTCCGCTCCATCGAACGGCGGTACGCAAGAAGAAGCACCTGTTCGTTAATCGGCTTGTCCTTCGGGAGCGCTAAGAGATCGGAGACGCAGCTCTGAAGCCCGCGCACCAGTGCAAGCTGCTCCTCGTCCGCGCGGTCCGCCGAAAGCATATCGGCAAGCTGCGAAAGGAGCAGTCCGGCCTGCGTCTGGTCTTTCGCGACGCGGACAATCTGCCCGATATAAGCCATCAATTGATTCTTATCCATCATGGCGGACACACTCCCTCCTTCGATGATATTCTCCCAAATATACTATAACAAAAGGGGCGCTCCTTTGCAAAGGTCTTTTCGCCCCGTCCGGACGGCATTTTCCGAAATTACGGAATATCTGTCATTTTTCGAATCCTTTGAATTGTCTGACAATTCCTCGAATTGTATTTCACGAAAAATGTTACGTTTTTTGTGCAATTCTCCCTTTTTCACAAAACAAACTTTCGTCTGATTTTGTGGAAAAGCATACTACATAAATGGAACGATTTTGTGGATAAAGTGTATAAATTTGTGGAAAAGGGAGGAAAAAGGCGGTTTTTCTCGATTTTTCCGTGTTGATAACTTCAAATTGTGAAAAAGTTATCCACAAATCCGGTTTATATCCGAAACCGGGTGAAAAACCCTTTTGTGCAAGATACCGAAATTCGGGTTTGTCAACCGTTATTTTATTATTTTTTCAAATCTTAATTGTCTGACAACAAAAGCGCGGGCCTGCCTGCCCGCGCTCATTATCCCTTTATTTTATGCTCTTTTTATTCCTGTTCCGCCAGGTATTGCTCAATCCGGTATACCGCATTGGCGCCGTCGGCTGCCGCCGTTATGATCTGGCGGAGGCTCTTTGTGCGGACGTCGCCGGCCGCGAAGATACCGGGCACCTGCGTCTCGCAGTTCTCGCCCGCGAGGAAATGTCCGCCCTCGTCGCACGGAATACGGTCCGCCCAGCCGAGGTTGTTCGGCTTCGTTCCGACGGCCACGAAAACGGCATTGGTCTTATGGTCGGTCAATTCTCCGGTCTTCACGTTCCTAAGAAGCACGGACTGTACCATGTCCTCGCCGTAGATCCGCTCCACAACGCTGTCCCAGACGATTTCGACGTTCGGAAGACTCTTCAGTTTGGTTACGAGATTCTTCGATGCTCGAAGCTCGTTCCGGCGGTGAACAAGCGTTACCTTCTTACAGATACGGGCAAGGAAGATTGCGTCCTCAACGGCCGTGTTGCCGCCGCCGACCACGAACACCTCGCGTCCCTTGAAGAACGCGCCGTCACAGGTCGCACAGTACGAAACGCCGGCACCGATGAGTTCGTCCTCTCCTGCACAGCCGAGTTTCCGGGGCGCCGCTCCGGTTGCAATCAGAACCGTCTTCGTTTCAATCGTCTTGTCGCCGTCGAAAATCAGTTCAAAGCCGCCGTCAATCTTTTTGAAGTCTTCAATCTCCATGCTCTCGACAATCTCGGTGCCGCATGCTTCCGCGTGCTCGCGGAATTTCTGCGCAAGCTCGAAGCCGCTGATCGAGGGAATTCCCGGATAATTGTCAATGTCGGAGGTCTCCAGAATCTGCCCTCCGGATATTCCTTTCTCAAGAACAAGGAACGAAAGCTCGGCGCGTGCGGCATAGACCGCAGCGGCCATTCCGGCCGGACCCGAACCGATAATTACCAAATCATACATACAAAGTCTCTCCCGAATATAATCATTAACCCTCTGCAGGAAGCATCCCCGTAAGTACTTCCGAGAGAATCATAATCCCAAACATTAACAGTACGGCAATCAGAAGCGGTGCCGTGAACAGACCGCAGAACGCGCGTACCTTCCCTTTCCGTTTCAACTCCGCTTTGAGTTTCGCTTTGGTTCCGCACCGCTCCGAAATCGCGCGGAGCAGAAGAAGCGCAAGCCCGACACCGACGCACGCAGGCACGGTATAGGACTTAAGCACATAGGAAACCGTCAGTGTCGTTTCGGCAGTCTCCCCCGCTTCCGAAACGAGCTTCGGAAACGCGTACAGAAGAACAATCGAAACCCCGTTCACAAAGAGATGCATAATCATGGAAGCGAACAGCGAGCCGGTTGCGTACACGGCAAGCGAAAAGAAAAATCCCATGAAAAACGCATAGGTGAACTGGTTCAGATTCCCGTGCATCACGCCGAACAGAAGGCCCGAAAGAACTGCTCCCGGGAATACCGCAACCTTTCCGTAGGCATGAAAGAATACTCCCCGGTACACAAACTCCTCCAACACCGCAGGCAGCAGCGCAACCACCAGGAACATCGTCACGAAATCGAGCTTGTCAACCTGTTCGGTAATCAGCGACGTGGTCGGCGTATCCACGAAGCACTGCGAAAGCGCGTTCAGAAACGTAAGGAACGGCTCTAAGCAGAGAATAAACGCGAGGACGAGAAGCACGGTTCCGAAGTCAAGCTTCTTAAACCCGATGCGTTCCCTTACTTGCCCGCGCTTTAAGGCATATGCAACCGGAACGAACGCAAGTCCTGCCTGACTCAGAAGAATCAGCTGGACGAACGAAATCTTATCCTGAAAAAAACCGACAACGAGCGACACGCCGAGATACACGGCTACCGTCAGGATAAAAACCAGATTAATCTGCTTTACTTCCCTCATTTCCGCCCCACTTTCCGCCATTCAGCGCATACGTAGATGTATTATAGCATTTTCCTCCGCTGAATTCAAGAAAGCACTTCATTTCTTTCCGGGATTATGATATACTCGCTGTGCAGACTGTCAGGGAGGAACCGGATATGATTGAACTCGGAAAGAAACAGACATTGATTGTGGAGCGCACCACGGAGCACGGCGCCTATCTGAAGGCGGACCTCTCCGAAACGGAGCATGTCCTCCTTCCGAAGAACCAGCTCGAAGGCGAAGCTGACGGCGACCGCGTCGAAGTGTTCGTTTATAAAGACTCCGAGGACCGTCCGGTTGCGACCAAGCAGATTCCCGCGATTGAACTCGGCGGATTCGCGACGCTTCCGGTCGTGCAGGTCAACAAGGTCGGCGCGTTCCTTGACTGGGGGCTTCCGAAGAACCTGTTCCTTCCGTTCCGCGAGCAGACGCGTCCTGTTTCGGAAGGCGACGACGTGCTCGTCGGACTTTATGTCGATAAGAGCAGCCGCCTTTCTGCGACGATGCGCGTCTATGATTACCTGGATAAGAACTCCCCCTACAAAGCGGACGACCGCGTGAACGGCGTCGTGTATGAGGTGAGCGGGAATTTCGGGGCATTTGTCGCTGTCGACAACCGTTACTCCGCGCTGATTCCGAAGGCCGACCTGCCGTATCCGATGCGTGTCGGACAGCTCGTCGAAGCCCGCGTCGCGAGAGTGCTTCCGGACGGCAAGCTGACCCTGTCCGTCCGCGAGAAAGCCCACGTCCAGATGGACGCCGACGCCCGCCTCATTCTTTCGTCCCTGAAGGGCGCAGGCGGGTTCCTGCCGTACAACGATAAGAGCGACGCAGACGCCATCCGCGCACGCTTCTGCCTGAGTAAAGCCGCATTCAAGCGCGCCGTCGGCCACCTGTACCGTGAGCGCCTGATTACAATCGGCGAGGACGGCATCCGCCTTACGGACGAGGCCTGATCACGCCTCGTATCCGCCCGCGACCGCAACCGTCACAGGCGTCACATTGGCCGCACCGGCCTTTCGTAAAAGCCGTGCGCACGCTTCCATCGTGCTGCCGGTCGTATAGATGTCATCGACAAGGATCACCCTTTTAAAGGCGTGGTCCTTTTTGTATGCAGCAAGCTTCTCTTCGTCTACGGCAAATGCCATCGTCAGGTTCTGAAGCCTTGCGATGTCGTTCAGTTCCTTCTGCGGTATCGTGAAGCGCGTCCGAAGCAGCACCCCCTTCACAAGCGGAATGCCCGTCCGGACGGACAGCTCGTAAGCAAAGCTTTCGGCCTGGTTGTAGCCGCGTTTCCGAACCTTTCTTTCGTGCATCGGAACCGCGGCGATTGTGTCCGCGTTAAGAACGCGCAGGCGGTCCTCAAAAAGCCTTACAGCCTGCTCCGCGTACCACGAGGCATACTCTTCCCGTTTATGGAACTTGAAACGGACGACCGAGTCCTTCCAGAGCCCCTCATAGACGGCAAGCGAAATGCCGCCGGAATAGCTTCTCTTCCTGCGGGAACAGTCGAAACAGAATTCCTGCTCTTTCTTTGAAAGCGGACGGCCGCAGCACATGCAGTACGGCTCGGAGATGAAAGGAATCTTTTTAAGACAGGCCGGACAGCAGACCGGCTCCGAAGATAACCGCACCCCGTCGCAGATCGGGCAACGGGGCGGGTACAGAACATCTAAGATAGAAAACATAACCCCTCACAATTCGGGCGCTGCGCCCGCCGGAAGCAGGTCTTCCGGGTTAATCCCGGAGAACTCTCCGGGAACAGAATCTTACTGGAACGTCGACTCCGGGAAATCCCCTGCGGCGATTCTCTGCTTAATCGACTCAACGAACAGCGGCTTGTCCTCCTTGTAGGTGACGCCGAACCATTTGTCGTAGGTCGGAAGAACCGCTACGCTTGCGCGTCCCGCGCGTACCATCTCGCCGACCACCTGCGGAAGCAGGTACTCAGCCTTTAAAGGATTCGCCACAGCCTCGGTCGAAAGGAACTTCGCGAAGTTTGCCTGCAGCTCGTCAAGAAAATCCGGGGTGAAGCCCCACAGATTCATCGATACCGGAACGTTCGGGTCGAAAGTCATGGCATTTCCCACTGCGTCAGCACCGACAACAACGTCTCCCTCACGCTTCAAGGCAAATCGTTCTTCAACTGTAGAAAGGCGTCCTTCCTTAACTTCGCACACTCCGC
>CAMZEW010000053.1:0-10746 GCA_947305875.1 uncultured Lachnoclostridium sp. | reverse complement strand
CACTTTGCACGAAAGTTTTTGGTACCAAAATAAGCATAAAACCAGTTTGGTACCATTCGCCGGAAGCTTTTGGATACCCATGTGGTACTCAATCAAGCATAAAACCGGTTTGGGTACCACTTTGCACGAAAGTTTTTGGTACCAAAATAAGCATAAAACCAGTTTGGTACCATTCGCCGGAAGCTTTTGGATACCCATGTGGTACTCAATCAAGCATAAAACCGGTTTGGGTACCACTTTGCACGAAAGTTTTTGGTACCAAAATAAGCATAAAACCAGTTTGGTACCACTCCCCCCTGTTCCAGGGCCTCAATTGCAAAAAAGCAGCGCACCCGAAGGTACGCTGCTTTATTCATTTCATTCGATTAATCCGAATTTCGGATTACTCATCAATATTCTCGAGGAACGTGTTCTCGTCAAACTCGAAATCCTCTTCGTCCTCCGGCTCCTCTTCGGTAACCGTTGCGATCGGATCATCGTAAATGGTCGCCGCATCCTTCGGATTCAGCTGCTGGTAGAGCTCCTGGCGGTTCGCCGCAACAACATCGTAATTCTCCTTCAGGGAAGCAATCAATCCGTCGAAACGGTCTCTTGCCGAGGAGTAAGCGTTGTTCAGAATCTTCTCCATGTCGGTCATAATATCGTTGGCGTAGTTGAGCGCGCCGGTACGGATCTGCGTTGCGTCGTTGTTGGCGCTGCTGAGCATTTCCTCCGCCTCGCCACTTGCGGATGCCACCATCTCGTTGGCACGCGCGTAAGCCTGCTGCATGATCTCATGCTCGCTCACAAGCTGTCTGGCCTTCGCCTTGGACTCCTCAATAATCTGCTCGGCCTTCTCTTCGGCGCTCGCAATGATGGAATCGCGGTTTGCGATAATCTTCTGATACCGTCTGATTTCGTCCGGAGTTCTCTGCTTCAGCTCATCGAGCATTTCGAAAAGCTCCTCTTTATTCACGGCAACCTTTCCGGGCTGCAGCTTAATCGGCTTACACCCGTCCAGATACTCAAAGATTCCATCAATCAACTGCTCAAGACGATTTACCATAGCGTTCTACTCTCCTTTTATTCTGCTGTTTTATCGAAAAATGTAATGATTATCCGTGATTATTTCGCCGCCAGCTTATCAACGATGTCCTGTCGCACTTCCTTCGGCACCAGCTTGCTGATGTCGCCGCCGAAATGCGCAATTTCCTTGACGATGCTCGAGCTCAGGTACGAGTACTCCACGCTCGTGGTCAGGAAAATCGTATCGATCTTCGGGTTAAGTTTATGGTTCAGCTGTGCAATCTGCAGCTCGTATTCAAAGTCCGTAACTGCACGCAGTCCGCGCACCAGAATACGCGCGTTCTCCTGCTTCGCAAAATCAACGGTCAATCCGTCGAACGTCTTCACTTCGACATTCGGGATGTCCTTTGTCACCCTCTTAATGAACTCCACACGTTCGTCCGCGGTGAACGAGGGCTTCTTGTTCGTATTGTTTAAAACGCCGATGACCAGGCGGTCCACAATGCGGGACGCGCGCTCGATGACATCGAGATGTCCGAGCGTTACCGGGTCAAAGCTGCCGGCGTAAATTCCGACTTTCATCCGTTCTCCTCTATCGACAGGAACCAGTGACGGTTCGTCTTGTATTCTTTCACCCGGTCAATCCGAAACCCGAGACCGGTAAGGTCTTCCGCCTGCTTTCGAAGGGAAGTCTCCGCGACGACCAGTGCGTCCTCCGCAAGCAGTTTTGAACTGCTGAGATACCGGAGCGCATCCTCAACCATCGTGCTGTCATAAGGCGGATCGAGAAATACGATGTCGAATTTCCGTTTCTCCGCTTCCATCCTCGTAAGCGCGCTCCGCCAGTCCATTCCGTACACGGTCGCGTCATCGGCGAGCTTCGTATGATTCAGGTTGCTTTTAATGCATTGAAGCGCTTCTTTCGAGTTGTCCGCAAAGCACGCGTACCGCGCGCCGCGGCTTAACGCTTCGATTCCGATTCCGCCGCTTCCCGCAAACAAATCCAGAAAAACGGCACCCGCAATCCTCGGCTGGAGGATGTTAAAAAGCGTCTCTTTTATCTTGTCCGAGGTAGGCCTCGTGGACAGTCCGGCAGGAGTCAGAAGAAGAAGTCTCCTCGCCTTTCCGGCAATCACCCGCATCGCATACTCCTCCCGAAAATACACACACTATCATTGTAGAATAGAATACCTTACTTTGTCAAGGGAAAGTTGAAAAATCGGCACTTCACACGTATTTACAGATCGCCGTCCGTGCAATGCACTTTAACGCCCTGAATATCGTTGTCCCAGCCGTCTTTCTTTTCGACTGCCTCCCACTCGGCGGTCGTCCCCTCGAAGGTAATCTCTTTGAGCCGCACGCAGCCTGAAAACGTATCCTTATGGATGACCGAAATTCCGCCGAGCGTCAGGTCGGTAAGCTTCGCGCAGCCGGAAAATGTCTCCGCCAAAACCACGCCTCTTCCGACAACTCTGCACTCCTTCAGATCCTTGCAGTCGCGGAACGTCTCGGAAAGCTTGTCGCTGACGCCGCCGTCAATCTCCGCCTTCGTAAGCGGGGTCGCGGCGAACGCAGCAGTGTAGATTGTCGTCACATTTGCCGGAACATAAAGTTCCTTAAGGCCGCTTCCTTCAAAAACCGACACCTGGATCTTCTGAAGACTTGCGGGAAATGTGACATTCGTAAGCCCGGTGCACCCCTGGAAAGCGCCGACCTGAATCGCCGTGATGCCATCCGGGAGGATAACCGAGGTAAGGTCCGTCCGGTCCTTTAAGAGGAACGGTCCGATTTCCGAAGCGGAGCCGTCCGCAGGGAACGAAATGCCGCCCCAGACGGCAACAACGGTTTTTGTCCGTTTCTCAATCAGGCAATTCCCGGAGACCGCGAAGTAGATTGCATCTGCCGCAATCGTCATCTCCCGAAGCGAAGTGAGTTGCGTGAACGCGAGGTTTTCAAGTGTCCTAAGGTTCTTCGGAAGCTTCACCGAGGTGATGCCCGAACAGTGTAAGAAAGCCGAATCGCCGATTGTCTCGACCGAGTCGGGAATTGCAATTGTCTTAATGCTTTCGCACGAATCAAACGCGTTCGAGCCGATTTCTTTTAAGCCTTCGTTGAGTTCAACCGTCTCAAGCGACGTGCAGCGGTCAAACAGGTACCCGGGAATCCGCTCCAGTCCCTCAGACGCCCGGAACAGCTTCAGATCTTCGCAAAATGCGAACGCGCTCGACTGAACCGTCCGTACAGAATCCGGAAGAGTCACTTCCGTAAGGCCGCTTCCGTAAAACGCGCCCTCGCCGATCCGCTCAAGTCCCGCGGACCAGTCCACCTTTTTTAGGTTCCGGCAGCCGCGGAACGCTTTCTTATCGATTACGGTCACGCTGTCGGGAAGCGTCACCCGCTCAATCCCGAGATTGCCCGTAAAGGCGCCTTCGGCGATGGCCGTAACCGGTTTGTCGTCGATGAACGCCGGAATGATTATATGCTTATCTTCGCACGAGCCGATGCCCGCAATGATATACCCGGAAGCTCCGCTCGGCGCGTATACAAGACCTTTGGATGCTTCGGTCTTCGTGTCCGGTTTGCCGGGGTCCTCCGTAGGATTCCCTTCCGCACCGGTTACCGTCGGGGTGGTTTCCGAATCGCTTTCATCGGACTTCCCGCCTTTTTTTGAACAGCCCGCAAGCGCGCCCGTAAGCACGACAATCAGAAGGACTGCCAAAAACATTCTGATACTTCTCATCGTTCCTCCGCACACTTCTCTTATACCAATGCCATTTGCCGCTCGATCACATCGACGGCGGGGTCAATCTCCGGCATCGAGACTTCCGAAACCTTTCCGCTGTCCACAAGCTTCGCGGCCGCGGGCACGATCGGAAGCTTACAAAGCACGCGCGTGCCGTACTTCTCCGCCACTTCTTCGATATGGCTTTCGCCGAATACGGACATCTTCTCGCCGCAGCGGTCGCACACGAGATAGCTGTAGTTCTCGATGATTCCGAGGAGCGGAATATTCATCATCCGCGCCATATTCACGGCCTTGCCGACGATCATTGACACAAGATCCTGCGGGCTCGTCACGATTACGATTCCGTCAAGCGGAAGCGACTGGAACACCGTCAGCGGAACGTCGCCGGTTCCGGGCGGCATATCGACGAACATATAGTCCACATCGCCCCAGAACACGTCGGTCCAGAACTGCTTTACGGTTCCGGCAATTACCGGTCCGCGCCATACAACCGGCGCGTCCTCTTCCTCCATCAGAAGGTTGATGCTCATAATCTTCACGCCGTCTGAGGCGGACACCGGAACGATGCCCTCATCGGTCGCGTAGGCCGGGCCCTTCACGCCGAACGCCTTCGGGATGGACGGACCGGTAATGTCCGCATCGAGAATCGCGCTCTGACGGCCTTTCTTCTGCATCGCACTTGCAAGAAGGGAAGTAACGAGCGACTTGCCGACGCCGCCCTTTCCGCTTACTACGCCGATGACACGCTTTACTTTGCTCTGCGCGTTAAGAGGCGCCTGAAAATCGTTATTCGATGCATGTTCCTCATGCTTCGCGTTCTCCTTCGAGCTGCAGTTTAAGCTGCAGGTTGAACAGTCATGGGTACACGCCTGTGTGTTTTTGTTATCTTCGCTCATTTTGTAATCCTCTCTAAGCTGACTTTACCGGCGAAGCGCTCTTCGTTCTGCTTCGCATTCCAATGTGGAATTATAACATAAAGTACCGAAAAAGCAAGACGAACCGCCCCGTTTCAGCGAAAAATGCCACCGCGGTTTCCGCCCGCGGTGACATCTTCTACTTTTCTTTCGATTGCACGTCGATAATCACGTATTCGGAGTATGTTCCGGTCTTATAGTCGATTGCCCAGTCCGAGATTCCCGACGTAACGATGCTGACCGTGCGGTCTCCGCGCTTTTTCATGCCGTAGATCTGCTCGTTCGCACCTGTAAGATACCCGATCGGCGCAAGCGGAAACAGCTGTCCGCCGTGCGTGTGCCCGGACAGCACGAGATCAACGCCCGCTTCGACTTCATCATCATAGTCATGCGGCTGGTGGTCGAGGACAATCGTATACCACTGCCGGCAGCTGTCATCGAACCAGTCAAACAGTTCCGAAACGCTCTTCCGCCCGCCTTTCAGCTTGCCTGCGTGCTCCGCTCTCGAAGCGTCATCCCGGTCCCTGCGCCCTGCGACATAGACAATCACTTCATCCACATAGAACATGCTGATTTCATCTTCGAGCACATTGATATGGTTCTTCCGGAGTTCCTCCGCGAGATCGTCCGCGGTGAAAGACCGGTTGTTGTAATAACCTTTGTCGTGGTTTCCGTATACGAAATAGATGCCGTACTGATTCTTAACCCTTCCGAGCGCCTCACAGGCGGCTTTCATGTCTTCATAGCTTGTGCCGTCATCCACGAAGTCGCCGACCACTACGACAATGTCCGGATTCTCCGCGGAAATCCGATCGATATAAGTGCCGAACTTCACGCCGTCGAATGTCGTTCCGATGTGCGCGTCCGCAATCATGGCAATCCGGAGATGTCCGTTCGGAAGCGGTTTCTCGGTTTCAATCGTGTATGCGGTCCGGAATACATGGTGCGCCATGTACCAGCCGATGCCGAGATAGATTATGCACAGAAGGATGGCTGCGATGCCGGCGTAATACGGGCGGAGCGGTCCTCTCACTTTTTGTTCTACTTCTGTAGAACATGTAACATTTGCCGTATCTTCGCCCTTCTTCTCCGGGCGGAACCGTATCACGAGCCATGCGATTCCGTTCATAATCAGGAAGAATGCCGCGAGGTGAATCAGGATAATCACCGAATTCACGATGTCGAAAATCGCATATACGGCAAATCCCGCGACCGGCACGAGACCGAGCATAATCCGAAGCGGCCGCCGGTCCCCGGAAATCCGTTTAATGACGTCGAAACGCCCGAAACACCGGACGACGTACACCGCGGAAACCCCCGCGAGAGAAAGCGCAGTCAGTAATATTGCAATCCACATAAAAACCTCTTAGTATCCTACGGGCTCGCCCACGAGAATCACATGAATGCGGTCCTTATGGCGCGAATACCTTGTAATCAATATCTGGCAGCAAATCGTGTCAGGGGATTTGCAGTTCATGCACGAACCCGTCTTTGAGCAAGGCGTTGCAAGACCGAAACGCTGTGCGTTGATCGGAGCCGCCACGCCGCGGGCACGCTTCATCGCGCTGTCCGGATCGGGGCAGATTTTGTTCATGCTCACGATGCAGATAACCTTCTTCGGTCCCTGCGCAATTGCGGAAACACGGTTTGAGTTTCCGTCGACATTAATCAGAACGCCGTCCTCGGTCATCGCGTTGGCGCTAGTTATAAAGAAATCGGCGTCGTAAGTCTGAAGCATCGCCGCGCGCTTGTCTTCCATGCGGTCGCGGTCGATGAAACGGTAGTTTCCGCTCTTCAGCGCGTCCGTAAGCCCGATTTCAATCGCGCTCATGCATCCGCCCATGCCGATTGCCGAACCCTCCGGAATCAATGAAAGTGCCTGCTTTAAAGCATCCTCCTTCGTCTCCGCATAATACCCCGTCATATTTCTCGACTTGAGCCCTGCGATTACCTTCTCGGCAAGCAGCCGGTTCCGTTTCACAATCATCTCCTGCATCGTTTTATCCTCCTCACTCGGAATGTAATCATTATAACAAAACCGCCTTTCGAAAACAATGTAGGATGCAATACTCCTCCGGCAATGTGACGCGAAAAATATTTCGCTTGACATTTGGCGCGACGCATATTATATTTACTGCAAATCGACAAACCGTTGACGCGGAGATAACGGCAAGGATGCCTTTACAGAGAGCCTGCGATGCTGAGAATCAGGCAAGAAACACATTGTCAAATGGACCGCTGAGGGCGCAGTCAAATGTGATAACACAGAGTATTCTGCGACGTAAGGCAGACGTAACATGCCGGGGATATGTAGGTATCCTGCAAAGTGCACGGGTCGTTCCGTGAATTCAAGGTGGCACCGCGGATTAGGTAACTATTTCGTCCTTGACAGAAGTAATGTTCTGTCAAGGGCGATTTTTTTGCGCGCTAAGCGAGAGTTTTTCTGCCTGCAAAGCAGGTGGAATCCGACAGGTGGGTTCTCCGTGAAAGCTTGCTTTTGAAGGAGAACCCACCTGTCGGATCCCAAAAGCTGACGTAGTCAGCGCAGAAAAACCGAGCGCACGTACAACGAGCAAACGCAGTTTGCGAGTGTGCCCAAACCGAGCGCACGTACAACGAGCAAACGCAGTTTGCGAGTGCGTCCAAAACCACCAAGGAGGCTTTCATGAACATTAAACCCTCTTACGAAGAAGTACAGCAGCTTGCCGCTACCGGTAATTACGACGTCATCCCGGTCAGCGGCGAAATCCTCTCCGATTTTATCACCCCGATCGAGGCGCTTCGGATTCTTAAGAACCTGTCAAAGCACACATTTCTTTTGGAATCCGCGCAGGCCGATGAGACCTGGGGACGGTACACATTTCTCGGATTTGACCCGATTTCGGCAATTACCGCAGTAGGCGGCACCATGAACGGCGTGCTCGAGGCCGGCAAAGTCAAGTACGTAACCGGAAACCCGGCGGATTACTTAAGGGAAGTACTCTCCCATTACCGAAGCCCGCGCTTTTCGTACCTTCCGCCTTTCACCGGCGGACTGATGGGCTACTTCTCCTACGATTACCTCGGCTACAGTGAGCCGAGCGTACGGATTCCGGTCGAGGACAGCGAGCACTTCCGCGACGTCGACCTGATGCTTTTCGATAAGATTATTGCCTTCGACAACATCCGCCAGAAGATCGTTTTGATTGCCAACATGGCGCTCGATGACCCGGAGACCAATTACAGGAAAGCCATCTGGGATATCAAGCAGCTCGAACAGCTGCTCCGCCACGGCGAGAAGAAGAACGAGCCCGGCGGCAAGCTGCTCGGCGAAGTCACCCCGCTGTTTACGAAGGAACAGTACTGTGAGATGGTTGAGAAAGCCAAGCACCACATTCACGAGGGCGACATCTTCCAGATTGTCCTTTCAAACCGCCTCTCGGCGCCGTTTGAAGGAAGCCTTCTGAACACCTACCGGATGCTTCGGACCATCAATCCGTCGCCTTACATGTTCTACTTCTCCGGCACCGATGTCGAGGTTGCCGGCGCCTCTCCGGAGACGCTCGTGAAGCTTGAGGACGGAATTCTCCACACTTTCCCGCTTGCGGGCACAAGACCGCGCGGCAAGACCGAGGAAGAAGACCTCGCGCTTGAGAAGGAGCTCCTCGCCGACGAGAAGGAACTTGCAGAACACAACATGCTTGTGGATCTCGGCCGGAACGACCTCGGACGCATCAGCAAATTCGGAACAGTCGAGGTTGAAAAGCTCCGCTCGATTGAGCGTTTCTCGCATGTGATGCACATCGGCTCAACGGTTCGCGGCGAGATTAAGGACGGCTGCGACGCGCTCGACGCCATCGCCTCGGTACTCCCCGCCGGAACGCTCTCCGGCGCGCCGAAGATCCGCGCATGCGAACTGATTGCGGAACTTGAGAACAACAAGCGAGGCATCTACGGGGGCGCCATCGGCTACATCGATTTCGCGGGCAACATGGACACCTGCATTGCCATCCGCCTTGCCTATAAGAAGAACGGACAGGTATTCGTAAGAAGCGGCGCCGGAATCGTCGCCGACTCCGTACCCGAGAAGGAATACGAAGAATGTCTCAACAAAGCACGCGCATCGCTCCGGGCACTGGAACTCGCTGAGGAGGAATTATGATACTGCTGATTGATAACTACGACAGTTTTTCCTATAACCTCTACCAGCTTGTCGGCGAGCTTGACCCGGACATCCGCGTCATAAGAAATGACGAGTTGACCGTCGATGAGATTCGGGAATTAAAGCCGGACCGGATCATCCTCTCCCCCGGCCCGGGAAGACCGGAAGATGCCGGCGTCATCATGGATGTCGCAAGAGAGCTCGGCCCCGAGATTCCGGTCCTCGGCGTCTGCCTCGGCCATCAGGCAATCTGCGCGGCGTTCGGCGCAACCGTCACGTACGCGAAGCGGCTGATGCACGGAAAGCAGTCGGTCGCAAAGCTTGATACGAACAGCCCGCTGTTCCGAAACTGCCCCGAAAAGGCTCCTGTCGCCAGATACCACTCACTGGCCGCCGACCCAGGCACAATGCCCGCTGAGCTGGTTGTGACCGCCGCCACCGAGGACGGCGAAATCATGGCGGTACAGCACCGCGACTACCCCGTCTACGGCGTTCAGTTCCACCCCGAGTCGATCCTTACGCCGGACGGCCGGCAAATGTTACGAAATTTCATAAAGGAGATATAAAACCATGATTAAAGAAGCCATTGCCAAGATTGTAAACAAGGGAGACCTCACCTACGACGAGGCCTACACCGTAATGAACGAGATTATGAGCGGCGAGACGAGCGCGACACAGAACGCCGCGTTCCTTGCAGCGCTGTCGACGAAAAGCGCACGCGCCGAGACGACCGACGAGATTGCGGGCTGCGCAGCAGCGATGCGCGCACATGCAACGCAGGTGAAGACTAATATGGACATCTTCGAAATCGTCGGCACCGGCGGCGACAACGCGCAGAGCTTCAACATCTCGACCACCTCCGCAATCGTTGCGGCAGCCGGCGGCATGAAGGTCGCAAAGCACGGCAACCGCGCCGCTTCCTCGAAGTGCGGCACTGCGGACTGCCTCGAAGCACTCGGCGTTAACATCCAGCAGGATCCCGACAAATGCGTCGAGCTCCTCGAAAAAGTCGGCATGTGCTTCTTCTTCGCCCAGAAATACCACACCTCGATGAAGTACGTCGGCCCGATCCGCAAGGAACTCGGCTTCCGTACCGTATTCAACATCCTCGGACCGCTCACGAACCCCGGCTCCCCCACGATGCAGCTGCTCGGCGTATACGACGGCTACCTCGTTGAGCCCCTCGCGCAGGTTCTCGTAAGCCTCGGCGTAAAGCGCGGCATGGTCGTGTACGGCCAGGACAAGCTCGACGAAATCTCAATGAGCGCCCCGACCACAATCTGCGAAATCAACAACGGATGGTACCGTACAAGCGTCATCACCCCCGAAGACTTCGGCCTCAAGCGCTGCACCAAGGAAGAACTTGTCGGCGGCACCCCTGAGGAAAATGCAAAGATTACCGTCGCCATTCTGAACGGCGAAAAAGGCCCGAAGCGTGACGCCGTTCTGATGAACGCCGGAGCTTCCCTCTACATCGGCGGCAAAGCCGACAGCATGAAGGAAGGCATCAAGCTCGCAGCCGAGCTGATTGATTCCGGAAAGGCACTCGAAACACTCAAGAAGTTAATCGAGGTAAGTAATAACTAATCCACTTCTGAAGCCTACGGCAATCAGACGAATTGTAACAAGCAGTAACAGTCACCAATAATTAGGAGCCGTCATGACGATTCTTGAAGAACTTGCCGCGTATGCGGAAGTAAGGGTTGCGGAAGCGAAGAAACACATTCCGACGGAAGAGATGAAACGGCGGGCGGAAGCACTTCCGAAGGGGGATTTTCCGTTCGAGAAGGCGCTCAGGAAGCCCGGCATCTCGTTCATCTGCGAATGCAAAAAGGCATCGCCTTCCAAAGGGCTGATTGCACCTGACTTTCCGTATCTCGACATTGCAAAACAATATGAAGCCGCCGGCGCGGACTGCATCTCGGTTCTGACCGAACCGA
>CAMZEW010000052.1:0-11014 GCA_947305875.1 uncultured Lachnoclostridium sp. | reverse complement strand
TCTGCGCGGAGGATACGCAGTTCGTCGTGCTCGGCACGGGCGACCCGAAATACGAGAACCTGTTCCGTCATTTTGAGTGGAAGTACAAGGACCGCGTGTCCGCGAATATCTACTACAACAACGAACGTTCCCATAAGATTTACGCCTCCTGTGACGCGTTTCTGATGCCTTCCCTGTTCGAGCCCTGCGGGCTCTCGCAGCTGATGAGCCTCCGTTACGGCACGGTTCCGATCGTGCGTGAGACCGGCGGCCTTCGTGACACGGTCGAGCCCTACAACCGTTACGAGAACACCGGTACCGGCTTCGGCTTCTGCAACTATAACGCACACGAGATGCTCGGTACGATCCGGTACGCAAAGGACGTTTACTATAACCACCGCCGCGAGTGGAACAAGATCATAGACCGCGGAATGGCCCGTGACTTCTCCTGGACCAATTCCGCACACCAGTACGAAGACCTGTACCAGAGCATGTAACCGGAATCAAATTTATGCAGCCGGAACCATGGACGCGGGATTCGGTTAGGAAACCAAATCGCCGGTTCATGGAGAGAATAATAATATAATTATTTTAGTTATACAGTCATCTCGCGGCCGGAGGTGAGGTCAGAGCCAATTCAGCTTGGCTTCGGACCTCACCTGCCGAGCCAGAGATGACGTGGCAAATAACCAGTAAAGGATATATTTCAGCATGAAACTTTCGGATTTACTCAGCGAATCCCGCGTCCTGGTTCAGGGTGAGCCGGGGACGGAGATTACGGGAATTGCTTATGACACAAGAAAGCTGCAGGCAGGAAATCTGTTTGTATGCATCGTCGGTACGAAAAGCGACGGCCATGAATTCATCCAAAAAGCAATCGAGGCAGGAGCCGCTGCCGTATGCGTCACAAAGGAAGTGACGGTTCCCGATGGAATTGCCGTAATACGGACGGACGACGACAGGGCAGCGCTCGCGGAGATGAGCGCGGTCTGGTTCGGGCATCCGGCGAAGAAACTTACGATGATCGGGCTTACCGGAACGAAGGGCAAGACGACGACGGCGTTCATGATAAGAGAAACGCTTGAGAAAGCGGGAATTCCGTGCGGACTGATCGGGTCGGTCGAGAATATCATCGGAGATGAGCATCTGCCGTCGTCGCACTCGACGCCCGAGTCGTACGATCTGCAGGATTATCTTTCGAGAATGGTTCAAAAGGGTCTGAAGGCTGCCGTGATGGAAGTGTCGTCGCAGGGGCTGAAGATGAAGCGCGTGCACGGCATCACATTTGACATCGGAGTTTTTACGAACTTCGGCATGGACCATATCGGAGACGGAGAACACGAGAGCCTTGAGGAGTACTTCGACTGCAAGCGGATGCTTTTTAAGGTGAGTAAAACCGGAATCTTCAACGGCGACGATGCAAGAGCCGACGATATGATGACGGACCAGCCGTGCCGCAAGGTGATATTCGGAAAGACGGATCGCGCGGATTACCGCATGCGCGACGTGAGACTGTTAAATGAGGCCGGAAGCCTGGGCGTTTCCTATACGGTAACGGGGCAGTGCGAGACGCCGGTGTTCGTGGATATCCCGGGCGCGTTCAACGCATACAATTCGCTCGCGGCGCTTTCGGTCTGTAAGGAGCTCGGAATCGAAACAGAGATTATTACGGATGTGATGAAGCACATCCATGTGCGCGGCCGTGTGGAGCCCGTGAAGGTATCCGACAAATTTTCCGTTATGATTGACTATGCGCATAACGGCATGGCGCTTGAGAGTCTTTTAGGAACACTTAGGGAGTACCGCCCAAGCAGGCTTGTGTGCCTGTTCGGGTGCGGCGGAAACCGTTCGAAGGACCGCCGGTATGAGATGGGTGAGATATCGTCGCGGATGGCGGATCTGACGATTGCGACGTCCGACAACCCTCGCTTTGAGGAGCCTGCGGACATCCTTAACGATATCGTGACCGGCATCCGGAAAGCGGACGGGGAGTACGTGACGATTATCGACCGCCGCGAAGCCATTCATTATGCGCTTGAGAATGCGAAGCCCGGCGACTGCATCGTGATTGCCGGCAAAGGACATGAAGACTATCAGGAAATCCGCGGCGTCAAATACCATATGGACGACCGTGAGATGGTGATCGAAGAGGCTGCCGGGCTCGGCATGGGCTGAGAGGCTTTGTAGTATTCCGGAGGGATGAGGATGCTTTATGCGGATGTGATAATCGATATTTCCGTGGCGTCGCTTGACCGGACGTTTCAATACCGGATTCCCGAAGAACTCCGGTGCCGGGTGCGGATCGGCTCCGCGGTCCGGGTTCCGTTCGGAAAGGGAAACTCTCTTCGGAAAGGTTACATTGTCGGAATCGGCGGCACGCCCAAGTTTCCGCCGGAACGGACAAAGGATATTGTCGAGGTGCCGGAGCGGGAGCTGACCATCGAAGACCGGATGGTGAACCTTGCCTACTGGATGCGCGAGCAATACGGCGGAACGCTTTACGAAGCGCTCCGTACGGTCATTCCGGTCCGTGAGAAGGTGCAGAAGAAACCGAAACGTGTAATCCAAAGAACCGTTTCCGAGGAAGCCCTCAGGGAAGCTTACCGTCTTGCGGTTTTAAAGAAGCATAAAGCAAAGGCGAGACTTCTTGAGCCGCTCTGTACGCAGGAATTCATTCCTTATGAGCTGGCGACCGGCAAGATGAACATCTCGAAGCCGACCATCGATTTCTATGTCGGGGAGGGCATGCTCGAGGTCATTGACCGTTCTATGGAACGCTACGCCGGCGACGGCCTTCCGTTCGTTCTTAACGGCGAGCAGGAAAAGGCCGCGGAAGCAATTCTTAAAAGGCGCGTCGAAGGCAAGCCGTTTCTTCTGTTCGGAATTACCGGAAGCGGCAAGACGGAAGTGTATCTCAGAGTTATCGAACAGATTCTTTCGGAAGGAAAGCAGGCGATTGTCCTGATTCCGGAGATTGCGCTTACGTACCAGACGCTGCTTCGGTTCTTCCGGTGCTTCGGCGACCGCGTCGGCTATGTGCATTCGAAGATGGCGGCCGGCGACCGGTTCTTGATGAGCGAGAAAGCGAAGAACGGCGAGATTTCCGTTATGATCGGTCCGCGTTCAGCACTGTTTACGCCGTTTCCGAATCTCGGACTGATTGTGATTGACGAGGAGCAGGAACTATCTTACCACAGCGAAACGACTCCGAAATATTACGCCGACGAAGTCGCAAAGAAACGTGCCGCGGACTGCGGCGCGGCGGTTGTATTCGGTTCGGCGACGCCCTCCGTGAAGAGTTATTATCTGTCGGAGCAGGGCGAGTATATCCGGCTGCAGCTGACGAAACGCGCCAGGGAAGGAGCCGAGCTTCCGAAAGCCGAGATTGTCGATATGCGCGACGAACTGCATTCCGGGAACCGGAGCATCCTGAGCGGAAGCCTTCGGAAGGCACTTACGGAATGCCTGCAGCGGAAGGAACAGGCAATGCTGTTTCTTAACAGGCGCGGTTATTCCGGAATGGTTTCGTGCCGCAGCTGCGGTGAGGTCATAAGGTGTCCGCATTGCGACATCTCGCTTACGTTACACCGGAGCGGTACGATGCAATGCCATTACTGCGGACATGCCGTGCGGCTTCCGGACGTATGTCCGTCATGCGGTTCCAGATACATTTCCTCGTTTGGGACCGGAACGCAGAAGATTGAAGAATACGTAAAGAAGGAATTCCCCGAGGCGCGCGTCATGCGGATGGATGCAGACACGACCAAAGGGAAGGACGGATACGAAACGATACTGTCCTCATTTTCCGAAGGGAAAGCCGACATTCTTGTGGGAACGCAGATGATTGTCAAGGGACACGATTTTGGGAATGTGACGCTTGTAGGCGTTCTGCTTGCGGATCTTTCGCTCGGCGTGTCCGAGTATTCCGCGGCGGAGCGGACGTTCCATCTGCTTGCGCAGGCCGCCGGAAGAGCGGGGCGCGACCGGCTTCCGGGGAAGGTAATCATTCAGACGTACCGCCCCGAGCATTATGCGCTTCAATGCGCCGCGGCGCAGGATTATCCTGCTTTCTATAAACAGGAGATTTCCTACCGCCGTATTTCGAAGTATCCGCCGTGCGCGAAGATGCTTAAGGTGCTGGGGCTTTCGAAGGACGAGGAAACTCTTAAGGAAGCGATGCAGGAGCTTGCAGGGAAAGCGACGGCCGGAGACATCACCGTGCTCGGTCCCGCGCCGGACTATGTCCGTTATGTGCAGGATACATTCCGGATGGTGCTTTACTGTAAGGCCGAATACCGCGAGGTTTTAAAGCTTTTGAAGGACGATCTTGAGGAAATCGTCCGGGAAGGCGTATCCATACAGTTTGAGTTCAGCGATTAACTAAGGCGAAGGAGAGAAAAATGGCATTACGGAAGATTCGTACGCAGGGTGACAAAGTCCTTACGAAGGTGTGCAAGCCGGTGACGGAGATGAATGCGCGCACGGACGAACTGATTGATGACATGATTGAGACGATGTATCAGGCGGACGGCGTCGGGCTGGCGGCCCCGCAGGTCGGAATACTGAAACGGATTTTCGTCATCGATGTTTCGGAAGAAGGAAATTCCCCAATCGCATTTATCAACCCGGAGATCCTTTCTGCGGACGGCGAGCAGAGCGGCTATGAAGGGTGCTTAAGCGTACCCGGCAAGAGCGGCGTCGTGACGCGCCCGAACCATGTGAAGTGCCGTTACCGGGACCGCGACATGAAGTGGCAGGAGATCGAAGGCGAAGGGCTTCTGGCGCGCGCAATCCTTCATGAAAACGACCATCTTGACGGCCATCTCTATGTCGAGAAAGTGGAGGGCCGCCTGTATGACAATAAGGAATTAGAGGAAATGGCGGAAGCTGAGGAGCAGTAGAATGATCAGAGTTGTTTATATGGGAACGCCCGATATCGCCGCGGTGATTCTTGAGCGACTGTTAAAGGAACCCTATGAAATCGTGCTTGCGGTTACGCAGCCCGACCGGCCGAAGGGAAGAGGCAAGGAACTCGCGATGTCGCCGGTCAAGCAGCTGGCACTTCGAAACGGTATTCCGGTATTCCAGCCCGAACGGCTTCGGAATCCCGATGCGGTAAATGTGATAGAAGAAGCCAAGCCCGACCTGATTGTCGTAGCGGCATTCGGGCAGATTCTTCCGAAAGCGGTGCTTGATCTTCCGAAATACGGATGCATCAACGTGCACGCGTCTCTGCTTCCCGCTTACCGCGGAGCAGCCCCGATCCAATGGGCGATTCTCGACGGGCAGGAGAAGACCGGCGTCACGATCATGTATATGAACGAGGGGCTCGATACCGGTGATATTCTTATGCAAAAAGAAATCGCGATTGCACCGGACGAAACCGGGGGCTCGCTGCACGATAAACTCGCAGAACTCGGAGCTGAGGCTCTTTGCGAGGCGCTTCCGGGAGTAATCGACGGAACGCTGAAACCCGTTCCGCAGGGCGAGATGACGACGCCGTATGCGAAGCAGCTTACGAAGGAGATGGGGCGGCTTGATTTTGACAGACACGCAGAAGAACTCGCCCGGTACGTGCGCGGACTGAATCCGTGGCCCGGAACCTATACCGAACTGGACGGACGCCTGTTAAAAATCTGGGCGGCGGAAGCGGTACCGCATGCGGGAACGGAAGCACCCGGAACGATTACGGACGTAACAAAGAAAAGCTTTACTTATGTTACCGGTGACGGCGGACTCTTAATCCGCGAACTGCAGCCGGAAGGGAAACGCCGCATGACCGCGGAAGAGTTCCTGCGGGGATATAAGCTTTGATACCGAAAGAAACCTTCTTTCAAAAGGAGAACGGATGGACGCTCGTGAATCTGCAATGAAGATGCTTGTCCGCATCAACGAAGACGGCGTGCTTTGCCATAAGGCGCTCCGTGCACTCGATGAGGACGGCCTTTCCGAAAAGGACCGGGCGCTTGTCACGAGGCTTGTCCACGGAACGCTTGAGCGGCAGCTCACCTGCGATTCGGTTTTGGCCGATTTGACCGGCAAGCCGGTCTCGAAGCTGAAAGCGAAGATCCGGAACCTGATGCGGATGACGGTTTACCAGCTGTTGTTTCTTTCGCAGATTCCGGATTCCGCTGCAGTCAACGAAGCGGTCAATCTGACGAAGAAGGCGGGCTATCCGTTCCTGACGGGATTCGTGAACGGCGTGCTTCGAAACCTCGTAAGAAAGATTAACGCGGCCGGCGGTCCGGAAGCGTACCTTCGGGAAGCCGAAGCGAAGCTTTCCGGAGAAGGACTCCTGTCGTTTCGTTACGCGATGCCCGGAGAACTCGTAAAGTATTATACCGAAAACTATCCCGACGAAGCGGAAAATCTGTTCCGGGCTTTTCTTAATGAAGGCAGCTTCGCGATCCGTTTGAACCGAAGCATCGGAACCATGGAGGAGCTTACGGACAGTCTTCAAAAAGACGGCATTCCGTTTTCAAAGGGACTGCTTCCGAACACGCTCCGCCTGGAGCGGACCGGCAACCTTACCAGGACGGAAGCATACCGGCAAGGCCTCCTGTCGATTCAGGACGAAAGTTCGGCCCTTGCAGGCAACATCCTGCCGCTTAGAGAAGGAATGAAGGTGCTCGACCTCTGCGCGGCGCCCGGCGGCAAGACAATCCACATTGCCGATGAGCTGACCGCCCTCGGCGGCGGAAGCGTTCTTTCAAGAGATATTTCTTCCGGCAAATGTGACCGCATCCGGGAGCATGCCAAGCGACTCGGCCTTACGAATATTACGTGCGAGGCGCGCGACGCTTCGGTTTACGACGAAGCGTCCGAAGGGCAGTACGACATTGTCATTGCGGACCTTCCGTGCTCCGGTCTCGGCGTAATCGGAAGAAAGCCGGATATCAAGTATAAAACCGCTGTTTCGGATATCCATGCGCTTTCGAAACTGCAGAAAGAGATTCTTAAAAACGCCGTCCGCTATGTGAAAAAGGGCGGGTACCTCTGTTACTCAACCTGCACGGTTACGAAAGAGGAGAACAATCAGAACCGTGATTATCTCGAAACACTCGGGCTTAGGCCGTCCGATTTTTCGAAGAAACTGCCGGACGGATTTCTTAAGCGATATCAGAACGGAAGCCTGCAGCTGTTTCCGCAGGACGGAACCGACGGCTTCTATATGGCACTTTTTCGGAAAGAAGAATAGATGGAACGAACCGATCTTAAGAACCTGACAAAAGAGGAACTCGAAGCCGCTGTGACGGTGTTCGGAGAAAAGCGCTTCCGAGCCGGCCAGATGTATGACTGGATGCATAAGAAGCTCGCGCGTTCCGTTTCGGAGATGACGAATCTTTCGGAAGCATTCCGAAAGAAGCTTTCGGAGGAGTTCGATTATACGGCGCTTAAAAAACAGGTCATGCTTCAATCGGAGCAGGACGGCACGAGAAAGTATCTCTTCGCGCTTTCGGACGGAAACGTGATCGAAAGCGTGTGGATGCAGTATCACCACGGCAATTCGGTATGCATTTCGTCGCAGGTCGGATGCCGGATGGGATGTTCGTTCTGTGCTTCGACGCTCGGCGGGCTTGTGCGGAACCTGACGGCAGCCGAAATGCTCGATCAGGTTTATGCGATTGAACTGGATACCGGCGAACGCGTTTCAAACGTCGTTGTCATGGGGACCGGAGAGCCGCTTGATAACTTTGACAATCTGATCCGCTTCATCACGGTTCTGAGCTCCGAGGACGGCCTTCACATAAGCCGTCGGAACATCACGGTTTCGACCTGCGGGCTTGCGGAACGGCTTAAGAAGCTGGCCGACCTTGATCTCGGCATCACGCCCGCAATCTCGCTTCATGCACCGAACGATGAACTTCGCCGGAAGATCATGCCGGTAGCGAAGAAGTACACGATCCGAGAACTGATGGAAGCTGCCGATTACTTCATCGGGAAGACCGGAAGACGCATGACATTTGAGTACAGTCTGATGCGCGGCGTGAACGATTCGCCTGCGCAGGCAAAGGAACTCTCGGCGCTTCTTAGGGGGCGGAACTGCCACGTAAATCTGATTCCGGTGAACCCCGTTTCGGAGCGTGAATACGAGCGTCCGAATATGACAAATGTATTAAGTTTTCAGAATTTACTTGAAAAAGCCGGCATAAATGTTACTATAAGAAGGGAAATGGGCTCCGATATCAATGCCGCCTGCGGTCAGTTACGCAGGAGCTATGAAGAAAATGCCAAACGTCAGGAGGCGGGAGTTAGATGAAAGCTGTAGCCGTTACCAACGTCGGAAACAAGCGAAGCACAAACCAGGACTACTATTTCAGCTCGGACGAACCGGTCGGAATGCTTCCGAACCTGTATATTGTCGCGGACGGAATGGGCGGGCACAATGCCGGCGATTTCGCGTCGCGCTTTTCGGTAGAGCGTTTCGTGGCATTAATCCGCGAGAGCAAGGAACGGACTCCGATTTCCGCGATTGAGGCGGCGCTTAAGACGACCAACGAAGAGCTGATCGCGAAAGCGAAGAGCCAGCGCGAATATGACGGCATGGGTACCACATTTGTCATGGCGACGCTGCTTTCGGACGGATACCTTCTGATTGCGAATATCGGCGACAGCCGGCTCTATATTGTAAACGATACCATTCACCAGATTACGCAGGACCACTCACTGGTCGCGGAAATGGTCAGAAACGGCGAACTCAAAAAGGATGAGGCGCGGTTCCATCCGCAGAAGAACGTTGTGCTCCGTGCACTCAGCACGCGGTCCGTCGTGAATCCGGATTTTTATAAAATTAAAGTGAGCAGGGGGGATTACATCCTTCTATGCTCGGACGGCTTATGGGAAATGGTGGAGGAAGGTGAACTTCTGAAACTGGTCAGTGAATACGAGGATGTCGCGGACATTACCGACAAGATGGTATTTATGGCGAACGAAAACGGGGGGAAGGATAACATCACGGTTATCCTGATGAAAGTCTGACAGAGTCTTTTGAACGAAAGGAAGAGACAGCATGATAATCAAACCGGGAATGTTAATCGGCGATCGGTACGAGATCATCGAGAAAATCGGTTCCGGCGGCATGGCCGATGTTTATAAAGCCAAATGCCACCGGCTGAATCGTATGGTCGCCATCAAGTTTCTGAAACCGGAATACAGCAGTGACAATACATTTGTCGCAAATTTCCGCAGAGAGGCGGAATCCTGTGCGGGTCTGACGCATCCGAACATCGTGAGCGTTTATGACGTCGGCGACGAGGGCGATCTTCATTACATCGTAATGGAACTCGTGGAAGGAATCACCCTGAAGCGTTACATCGAGAAGAAGGGTCAGCTTGACATTAAAGAAGCGGTCGGCATCGCAATTCAGATTGCGCAGGGACTCGAAGCCGCGCACACGAAGCACGTTATCCACCGCGACATCAAGCCGCAGAACATCATTCTTTCGCTTGCCGGCAAGGTAAAGGTTGCCGACTTCGGTATCGCCAAGGCGACGACAAGCAATACGATCCGCGAGAATGCGGTCGGTTCCGTTCATTACCTCTCTCCCGAGCAGGCAAGAGGCGGTTATGTCGATGAGCGGAGTGATATCTATTCGCTCGGCATTACGATGTATGAAATGCTTTCGGGACGCGTTCCTTTCGTCGGCGACAGCAACGTGGCGGTTGCGCTTGCGCACATCAACGGCGTTGCACCGTCCCTTTCCGAACTGAATCCGAATATTACGCCGGCGGTCGAGAAGATTATCCGCAAATGCATGAGCAAGAAGCCGGAACGCCGGTATGCTTCCGCTGCGGAACTGATTGCGGACCTTAAGCTGTCCATTACGAAGCCGGACGGAGAGTTCGTTACGACTGCGTCCTCGTCGGTATCCAATTCGCCGACGAAACAGCTTTCCGATGACGAACTGAAGCAGATTAAGAACGGTGCGAAGGCCGGAAGCGTTGTCCGCGCGACGGGCAACTTCTTCGATGAGGACGACGGCGAAGACGATGAGGATGAAGATCCGAGAGCGGCAGCCGCGCCGATGAAGCGCCGCAGAGACGACAACGATATCGAGGACATTGACGATGTAGGCAATATCTGGGAGAAGGTCGGGCTGATCAGCAGCATCCTTCTGATGGTTGCCGTGGCATTTATCGTCATTATGATTGTCAATAAGACGACCGGAATCTTCAATCAGGATAACAAAGGCAATACGCTGAATCCGCAGAAGAAGGTCACGTTTACGCCTACGCCCACCGAGGCGGCGCATACGGAGCTTATGCCGAACCTCGTCGGACAGGATCAGACACAGGCAAAGGTGAAGCTGCTTGCGCTCGGGCTTGAGCTGAATATCATGACGCCCGAGGAGAACAGCTCGAGCAATTATCCCGCAGGAACCGTCGTAAGCCAGGTGCCGCAGGAAGGCGCCGAACTGGCAGCAGGCGACTCGGTTGTTTTATATATCAGTATCGGAAAAGGTACCTATACGATTCCGAGCGTCAAAGGAAAGACTTACGAAGACGCGCAGCGGATTCTCGGAAAGGATCACTGCAATCTGATTTCGGTGAATAACGATAAGGACGTCGGAATCGTTCTCTACACGGAGCCCGCGGAGGGTTCGGTTGTCGAGAAGGATACGATGATCAACGTTTATTACAGTGCCGGTCCCGAACTGGTTTCCGTGCCGGAGGTTATCGGATCTACGAGAGCCGCCGCCGAGAAGGCTATTCAGGATGCGGGACTTCGTACCGATATTATAGAAGAATATAACGATGCGGCCGCGGGAACGGTATTCAAACAGAGCCCGAACTCCACGACCGATGTCAAAAAAGGTGCTACGGTAACGCTGTTCATCAGCAAGGGACCGGAGCCGACGCCGACGCCGACCGACACGCCGACGCCGACACCGACCGATACCCCGACGCCGACGCCGTCCGACACGCCGACACCCACGCCGTCCGAGGATGCGGACGGAAACGGCGGCGTATGACGGAACGCACCGGAAAAATCGTAAAAGGAGTCGGAGGACTCTATGAAGTTTATGTGGAGGACC
>CAMZEW010000051.1:0-11258 GCA_947305875.1 uncultured Lachnoclostridium sp. | reverse complement strand
TTCGGCCGGAATCTATCATCTTTTTGAGCGCGCCAAGAAATCGCTTCGTATGAAGTTAGAGGATAGATGAGGGAGTCGGAAAGACCGATACCTTATGAAGTCGGAGGATAATTATGAGAGATCATGACGAAGTGTTCCGAAGGGTTATGAAAGCGAAGGAACAATACGAACAACAGAAAAAGGAGAAAAGCATGTTTCGGTTTTTTAGAAGTGCGCCGCGTGGGGACGCACTGTGTGAAAAGAAGGGGCAGAAAGAGCCCTCGAAGCTGTTTGTGTGGGCGATGCGTGCGGTGGCTGTGCTGGTGTGGGCCGTGATGATCGGCGGAATTGCCGCAGCGGTTTATTTCGGAACGAAGGATAAGAATACGAAAGGCCGGTCGGTCGGCGAGAACGGGGAAACTCCGACGGAAACGGTGTCGAATACCCCGACGGATACTGTTACGGGGCCGCCGATTGAAGGAAGCGGTGTATTAACGATGTGGTGTGTCGCCGTGGAGGGTTCGTACGACAGAGAAGCATACGAGCAGGCAATTGCGGAGATGCGGGAACGCTATCCGAATATTGATTTCCGCTGGGAAACATATTTTGAAGACGAGTATAAGGATCTTTTAAAGGAAGCGGTTCAGGAAGGAACGGCGCCCGACATCTTTTATGCGTGGACGGGGTATTCCTTTGATGATTTGATTGAACTCGGACAGGTATATTGTTTAGACGAAATATATGAAAACTATGAGGATGTATTGCCGAAAGCACGGTGCGGCAATACCGTTTATAACGGGAAGCAGTACGGTGCGCCGTATATGCTGACCGCTGACGTTCTGTTTGTAAACATGGATGTGCTCCGTTCGGCAGGAATTAACGAGGCTCCGTCCTCCTATAATGAGCTGATCGCGTGCTGCGATACGCTGACCGGGCAGGGGATTGTCCCGTTTGGCTGCGCGGCAGGAGAGGGGCAGGAATGGTGTATCGCAAAGTTTATCGAACAGCTGATTATTAAGAATGCAGGAGCCTCCGCGCTGGATGCTGTCTTCCGCGGAAATGCATCCTGGCAGAACCCGCGGATTGCGGAAGCGGTTGACCTTTATGAGGAATTTGTTCGAAACGGGTACTTCTCCCCGGCGGACGGTGCGGAAACCCGCGACGACGGATCCGTGAAAGAAGACTTCATGGACGGCCGTTACGCTTTCTACCTGAGCGGAAGCTGGGACTGCGCGGCGCTTTCCGATTGTGACAGCGATATTGATGCAATTGCCTTCCCGGTGATTAACAGCGCAAACGCGGATGCGAGCCAGTTTCTCTGCGGATCGACCGAAGCACTTGCGGTGAACAATGATTCCTCAAAGAAGGAAACTGCCGCACAGTACGCGATGGAACTCAGCAGGTTAATCTCGAAGTACGCTTACCTTTCGGGTATCGGTCTTCCGACGTGGAAAGCGGATTACGATACGAGCGGCGTGGATGAACTGTCCGTCCGTCTCACGCAAATGACGCAGCAGGCGAGATCGTTCGTCCTCTTCAGCGGCAATACAATGGAACTGAATACGCTTATGACTTACTCGGGTTTGGTTCGCCGGGTTTATAACGGGGAAATCAGCGGTTCCGGTTTTACCGCGGCTATGGAAGCAACCCGTTCGCAGTAAATCGTCTCGGAGGATAAGATTTTCCATCAAAAAAAGCGAAAATAGTTATTGACAATCGGCAGATTTGTGATAGAATTAACGCGTTAATTGTTAACGCGTTAATTCTTTTTTGCGCATAAGCTGAGGAAAGGAGCAGATATGGCAGAAAGACATTCGTCTACGGATATCGTGCAGACCTTCTGCGCAACCGACCGGGCGCACCGCGCCGCCGTAGAAAGCCAGCTCAGTACGCTTGGCATCCACCGGAGCCAGCATATGATGTTAATGTATCTCTATCATTGCGAGAACGTTCCGTCGCAGGCGGAGATGGCGAAGGCATTCGGAATCAGTCCGGCCGCGGTAACCGGGACGATTCAGAAACTTGAGAAGGCCGGCTTTATTGAACGAACCCTTAAGAACGGGCGCGAGAAGGAAATTACGGTTTCCGAAAGCGGGCGGAAGATTGTGGAGCGGACCAAGAAAATATTCGGCGATCTGGACGAAACCATGTGCGCCGGTATCTCGGACGAAGAACTGAATTCGTTCATGGAAGTGCTGCTCCGCATGCAGAACAATCTGAAGAGTATATAATCCCGGGTTCCCGGGCGGAAAGGAAACAGACTGTATGAAATGGTCTAAATACATAAAGCCTTACATGGCTTTCTTTATCCTCGGGCCGCTTTGTATGATTGTCGAAGTTGTCGGTGAAGTAATTATGCCGCGGCTTCTGGCAGTTGTTATCAACGGCGCGAACAAGGGAACGCTGACCGTTCCCACAAGCCTCGGCGTTATGGGGCTGATGATTCTGACCGCGCTTTTAATGATGGGCGGCGGAATCGGCGGCGCGTACTTTGCGTCGAAAGCCTCGGTATATTTTGCCGCGGATCTTCGTGAGGACTGCTATCGGAGAATCCAGAAGTATTCCTTTGCGAATATCGACAAATTCTCCACGGGCTCGCTCGTCACCAGACTGACGAACGACATCACCCAGGTGCAGAACTTCATCGGAATGATCCTTCGTATGGCACTCCGCGCACCGGGCATGATGATCGCGGCGCTCGTTATGGCGATTCTTCTGAATCCGCCGCTTTCCGTCGTATTTGCCGTATCGATTCCGACGATGCTGCTCGCTGTCGGCGGGATTGTCTGGACCGGCTTCCCGCGGTTCGGACGCGTGCAGAAGAAGGTGGACGGCCTGAACTCGACCGTTCAGGAAAATGTGACGAACGTCCGCGTCGTAAAGAGTTTCGTCCGCGAAGATTACGAAATCGAGAAATTCCGTGAGGCGAACGCCAACCTGAAGAAGGCCGGCATCTCGGCGTCGAAGGTTATGATTTTCATGTCTCCGGTCATGACGCTTTTCATGAACGGAACAATCATCGCTGTCATCCTGATCGGCGGACCGATGGTTCTTGACCTCAAGATGGAAATCGGAGACCTTTCCGCGTTTCTTACATACGTAACGCAGATTCTTTCGTCGCTTGTCATGATTACGTTCCTTCTGATGTTCTCCTCGAGAGCGCTCGCTTCCGCGAAACGAATCCGGGAAGTCATGGACGAGAAGCTCGACCTGACGGACGACGACGCGACGCAGAAAGACCTTGCGGTACAGAACGGCGAGATTACGTTCAAGAACGTTTCGTTCCGTTATTACAAGAACAGCGAGGAGAAAGTGCTTAACAACATTAACCTGCATATTCCGGCCGGTTCGACGGTCGGCATCATCGGTTCAACGGGCTGCGGCAAGACGACGCTCGTATCGATGATTCCGAGACTTTACGACTGCGACGAAGGAGAAGTGTTGGTTGACGGGGTAAATGTTAAGGATTATTCCCTTTATAACCTGAGAGAGGGCGTTTCGATGGTGCTTCAGAAGAACACGCTTTTCTCCGGAACCGTTACCGAGAACCTGCAGTGGGGCGATGAGAACGCTTCGCCCGAAGAGATTAAGCGCATGGCCGAATATGCGCAGGCCGACAAATTCGTTTCTTCCTTCCGCGACGGTTACAATACCGTGATTGAGCAGGGCGGCGCAAACGTATCCGGCGGCCAGAAGCAGAGACTCTGTATCGCGAGAGCGCTGCTTAAGAAGCCGAAGATCCTGATCCTTGATGACTCGACGAGCGCGGTTGATACCGCGACCGAGGCGCAGATCCGCAAGGCATTTTCCGAAAAGGAAGTGCCGATCATGGGTGAAACCGATCCTTATACGGAGAACCTCCGAAAAGCAACCAAGCTGATCATCGCGCAGCGGATCAGTTCCGTTCAGGACGCGGATACGATTATCGTAATGGACGACGGCGTCATCACGGGTATGGGAACACATGATGAACTCCTCCGGGATAATGTTGAGTACCGTGAGATTTACGAGTCGCAGACGGGAAAGGGGGCGTGAGTTATGGCAAGATCACTTGAACAGCTGCAGCAGCAGTATAACAGCATTGCCAAGAAGAACGCCTTCAAGCAGCGCCCGCAGGGCGGTCCCCGCGGCCGCGGCATGATGGGCGGCAAGCCGAAGAGCGCAAAGAAGACGATTGCGAGACTTCTTACGTATATGCGCGGTTTCCGTCTCCGTTTCGCCCTTGTTCTTACATGTATGCTTCTTACGACCGTGACGAGCCTGATCGGGGGCTATTTCATGGCGCCGATTATCAACAGGCTGACGCTTGCGGTCAATCCGGACAAAGTCCTTAAGAAGTCTCTTTTCGAGGGAATTACCGATAACTGGATCACAAGGCTTACGGATAAGTTCTTCCCGGGCGATACGAAGGTCATGACCTACGTGCTTGTGGCGCTTCTGATACTTGCTGCGATTTACTGCATCGGCATCATTACGACCTATACGCAGGCGAGACTCATGCTTTCCATTTCGCAGGGCATGATCGAGCGGATCCGTAACGATCTGTTCGCGAAGCTGCAGAAGCTTCCGGTCCGCTTCTTCGATTCGAGACAGACCGGCGAAATCATGTCCCGTTTCACGAACGATATCGATAACATCGACGTGATGATCAACAACTCCTTCACACAGCTTGTTTCCGGTATGGTTACATTGGTCGGAACGCTGATCTTCATGGTTACGACGAGCTGGATCCTCACGCTTGTGACGGTGGCATTTATCCCCGTGCTTCTCTTCGGCGGACTGACGATCGGTAAGCTGAGCCGGAAGTATTACGCCGCACAGCAGAGCGCGCTCGGAGCCGTGAACGGTTATATCGAGGAGACGGTTACCGGCCAGAAGGTCGTTAAGGTATTCAACCATGAGGAGTGCTGCGTAGAGGAATTTGCCGCACTCAATGACGATATGCGCGACAAGCAGTTCAAGGCGCAGTTCTGGGGCGGCGTGACCGGACCGATCATGGGCAACACCTCCCAGGTTTCCTACGCGGCTACCGTCGGTATCGGCGGCGTGCTGATGATCTTCGGCAAGATCACGGCCGGCGGTCTTACGGTGTTCGCCACCTACTCCCGCCAGTTTGCGATGCCGATCAACATGCTTTCGCAGCAAATGGCAACGTTCTTCTCCGCACTTGCGGGAGCCGAGCGTGTCTTCGAGGTCATGGACGAGATTCCGGAAGCCCCGGATAAGCCGGATGCGGACCCGATGCCCGAGATGAAGGGCCATGTCGTTATGGAGCACGTTACCTTCGGTTACAATCCGGATAAGATTGTTCTTAAAGACATCAATCTCTATGCGAAACCTGGACAGAAGATTGCATTTGTCGGATCGACCGGCGCAGGCAAGACGACGATTACGAACCTTCTGAACCGCTTCTATGATATCGAAGAAGGAACGATTACGATTGACGGCGTGAACGTCAAGGACATCGAGCGCGACGTGCTTCGTAAGAACATCGCAATGGTACTGCAGGATACGCACCTGTTCTCCGGTACCGTTATGGAGAATATCCGTTACGGCCGGCTTGACGCGACCGACGAGGAAGTCATTGAAGCCGCGAAGACCGCCAGCGCGCACAGCTTTATCATGCGCTTGTCGGACGGCTACCAGACGAAGCTTGAAGGTGACGGCGCGAACCTGTCGCAGGGCCAGAGACAGCTTCTGAATATCGCAAGAGCGGCGCTTTCGAAGGCACCGATTCTCGTGCTCGACGAAGCAACCAGTTCCGTCGATACCCGTACCGAGCGTCACATCGAGCACGGCATGGACCGGCTCATGAAGAACCGCACCACCTTCGTTATCGCGCACCGGCTTTCGACGGTACGGAACGCGAACGCGATTATGGTTCTCGAGCACGGAGAGATTATCGAACGCGGAGATCACGACGACCTTTTGAATCAGAAGGGACGTTATTACGAGTTATATACGGGCGTTACCGAGCTCGATTAAAAGAAGATTTGTAAAGATTCCGGGAGCCGATGCTTTTCAAAGTATCGGCTCTTGTGGTACAATGGCGTCACAGAGGATAGAAAGATTGGGGTTATACTATGCGTAAAAGGATAATCTTAAGTGTTTTATGTGCGCTTCTTGCGTTCCTCCCGGGGTGCGGCAAGAGCGGTGAAGAACAGAACGAAGCAAAACTCGTGCTCGGGTTCAGCCAGATCGGAAGCGAGAGTGCGTGGCGGATCGGCAATACGAAGGACATCGAGGACCAGGCGGGAGCCTACGGCATCGGTCTGATGTTTGAAAATGCCAACCAGAAGCAGGAGAACCAGATTGCGGCAATAAGACGGTTTATCGCCTATAAGGTCGATGTCATCGCATTTTCCCCGGTAGTCGAGGAAGGCTGGGACAATGTGCTTCTGGAGGCGAAAGAGGCGGGTATTCCGGTTATTCTTGTGGACCGCGACATCAATACCGAGCAGGAAGGACTTACCACGTGCCTGATCGGAGCAGACTTTTATAAGGAAGGCGTGATGGCAGCAGAGTATCTGATTCGAAAGGCCGACCGGCTGGGGCTCGAGCATGTCAATATCGTGGAAATAACCGGAACCGAGAATTCCACGCCCATGCGCCAGCGCCAGGCAGGCTTCATGGATACGATTGCGGCAGATGACCGGATGCGTGTGTTAGAGAGCATCGACGGCGACTTTTTGAAGAGCCGCGGCGAGGAATGCATGCGCTATTATCTTGAAAAGTACGGCGATACCATCGATGTGGTCTTCTCCCATAACGACGAGATGACCATCGGGGCGATTCCCGAGATAGAAAAAGCCGGGTTCGCGCCCGGAAAGGATATCCTCATCATTTCGATTGACGGCGGACAGGAAGCCATCAACGTTCTCAAAGAAGGAAAGATCAACTGCGTCGTCGAATGCACGCCGAAGCTCGGCAGGGAGCTTATGGAAACGGCGCTCAAGCTGAAGAACGGCGAGCATGTGGACGCGGTGATTCATCCCGTGGAGCAGGTATTCAGCGACGAAATGGATGTGTCCCAGATCGGACCGAGAGGATACTAGACCGGAGCAAGAGGCGGAAGAATGAACAGGACCGGAAAAGAAAAAAGCATATTGGGGCAAATCAGCGATTTGAGTCACCGGCTGGTGCTTTTGCTTGTCGTTCCGATTATCATCAGCTTGCTGCTGATGCTTTTCTATGCGGGCAAATACCATAACGCAATCGACCGAATGGAAACGGCCGCCCAGCTGCAGACCATAGTGAAGGAAGAGATTCCCGAGAGCGCGTGGAACATCGTAAGCGGCCGCGAGACGATTCCGGAAAGCGGCATCTACGGGACGATTCAGAAGGTAAATGACACAATCGACACCATCTCCGCAGCGGCAAGCGAAGAGAACAGCCTCTCTTTGATTGTTGCAAGGCGTACGATGCAGACGCTCGTAAACTATGTGGACCGCATCCGTGACAATGTCGAGGCGAAGGTGCCCGTTGTCGAGAGCCAGGCCATCATCGAGGAAGTCCGTGATGTGGCCTCGCTTGTCGGCAGCATGTTGGAAGAGTATATTTCGATGGAAATCAATTCCACCGCGAAACTGAGTCTGAGTCTTCGGATCGGCGTGCTTCTTTCGGCGGTCGCGGAGGTTTTGATCATCCTCTTCGCGCTGTGGGTTAGAAACCGTACGGTTAAGGCGACGGCTTCGTCGGTACGGCTTCCCATCGAACGGCTTGAGGAAGCGGCGGCAAGAATTGCCGAAGGTTCCCTCGACGCGCGGATTGCGGACACGAACGTTACCGAACTTCGAAACCTCACCTATCAGATCAATACAATGGCGGACCGGCTGCAGGACATGATGAAGAAAAGCACCCAGGACGCGCGCAACCTCCGGAAAGCGGAGCTCCGCACGCTGCAGGCGCAGATCAATCCGCATTTTCTGTATAATACGCTCGATGCCATCGTCTGGAAGGCGGAAGCGGGTGAGAAGGACGAGGTCATTCAGCTGACAGGCGCGCTGAGCGACTTCTTCCGAATCGGTCTTTCGTCGGGCGCCGATTGGATTCCGATCAGCCAGGAAAAGAAGCATATTGAAGGTTATCTGAAGATTCAGCAGACAAGATACCGCGATATCATGAGTTATGAAATCGATATCCCGGATGAAATCGGCGATTATTATATTCTGAAGCTTCTGCTGCAGCCGCTTGTGGAGAACGCGCTTTATCACGGAATCAAAATCAAGCGCGGCGGCGGAACGATTCACGTCTCCGGCAAGCTGGAGAACGGATATTTGGTATTTGCCGTTAAGGATACCGGACTCGGAATGAGTCCGGAGCAGCTTGCGGACCTGAAAGAAAGAATGCGGAAAGGGCAGCCTACGGTCAGCGAGGGAGGCGGCGGATTCGGACTTGTGAACGTGAACATGCGGATCCGGCTCTATTATAACCAGACCGACGATCTTCAGATTGAGAGCGGCGCCGACGGCACCTCGGTAAGCTTTAAGGTGCCCTGCAGAACCAGAGAGGAGATTTACGAGAATGAAAGTGTTTCTGGTTGATGACGAAATCGTGGTCCGTGAAGGAATCCGCGAGTCGTTCCCGTGGGAGGAGACGCCGTACGTCCTTGTGGGCGAAGCCCCGGACGGCGAGATGGCGCTTCCGATGATAAGGGACACCAACCCCGACATTGTAATCACCGATATCCGGATGCCGTTCATGGACGGAATCGAGCTCTGCCGGATTATGCATGCACAAATGCCGTGGATCGGCATTATCGTGCTGAGCGGCTACGATGAGTTCGAGTATGCACGCCAGTGTATTCAATCAGGCGTGCGGGAATATATGTTAAAGCCCGTGAAGGCAGGAGACCTGAAAGAAGTGCTTGATAAAGTAAGCGCCCAGCTTAAAGCGGAGCGGAACACTATAGAACACGCGGCAAGCCTCCGCGCCCGTATGGAAAGCGGAGGAAAGCTTGTGAAGGAGAAACTGGTCGGATCCCTGTTCTCGAACGAGGCGGCCGAAGAGGACGCACAGCACGTGCTTCTGCAGCTGACTTCGATGGGATGTGCGGTACCGGCTCCTTTCTATGCGGTTATCGACGCAGCGTTCTCGCCGGTCGGTGAAGGACAGGCGGTGGCATCGGAGCTGTCCGAGAGCGGCAGCGGAATGATTCTTCCGTCCCCGGGACGCGTCGGTACGCGGTTTTTAATCGCCGGGGAGACCGGAGAGGATGTTGAGGAGCGGGCCTACGCGTTCGCGAACACGCTGGCACGGGAGCTCGAACGGACCGGCTCTTCGGAAATCCGCGTCGGAATCGGTGAAATCGTCGGAAAGCCCGAAGAGATATACCAAAGCTTCAAAACCGCGCGGCATATCCGCCATCTTCTGGTGGAGCGTACGGACGAGAAAACGATTATTCTCGGATCCCGCGAGATGGGCGAGCATCCGGACGAGAAGACACCGGCCGTCATCAGCGAAGCAAAGCTCTATATGTCGTTGCATTTTTCGGATCCGAATCTGATGCTGCAGGACGTTGCAAAGGCAGTCAGCATGAGCAGCAGCCGGTTCTCGACAGTATTCTCGCAGCAGAACGGGCAGACCTTTACGGAGTATCTGATGTATCTCAGACTTCAGAAAGCGAAGGAGATGCTCCGGACCACGACGGAACGGAGTTCGCAGATTGCGAGGGAGGTCGGGTACAACGATTCCCATTATTTCAGTTATATTTTCAAGAAAAACACCGGAATGACACCGTCGGATTATCGTGCGCAGTATCAAAATCAACCGGAGTGAAAAAATAATCTACCGCGTTTGGAAACCGCTTCCAAACGCGGTATTATTTTGAACCAAGTCAAAGGGTGCGTTGATTTACTGCCGTGAAGCAATACGCTATCCTTATAGCCGTAAGGCCGATGACGGCCCAAAAAGGAGGATGGCAAGAATGAGAAAGTTTAGAGCTTTGTTATTGGTGGCAGTGCTCGTTGTCAGCTGCTTTGCAACCGGTTGCTCCGGCAAGCAGGACAAAAAAGACGGAAAGATTAAGATCGGCGTTGTAAACAACCCGCCGTCAGAGTCCGGTTACCGCGAAGCAAACGTAAAGGACATGGAGACCGTTTTCTCCGAAGCAAACGGCTACGACCTTAAGACGTTTTACAGCAAGAGCAACGACGAGCAGCTTCAGGCGGCGAAGGGTTTCATCACCGAGGGTGTTGATTACCTTCTGATTTCCGCAGCCGAGACGACCGGTTGGGACGACGTTCTGAAGAAGGCTAAGGATTCCGGCGTTAAGGTTTACATCTTCGACCGTAAGATCGAAGTTGACACGAGCCTTTACGAGGCAGCCGTTATTTCCGACATGGCGAAGGAAGGCGAGACCGCAGTAAACTGGCTGCTCGCTCAGAATCTTCCCGAGTACAAGGTTATCCATATCCAGGGCGCCATGGGTTCCGACGCTCAGGTAGGACGTACCGGCGCTCTTGACGCACAGTTTGCGGCAGGAACGATGAAGAAGGTTGTTCAGCAGACGGCAGGCTGGGATGAGGCAGAGGCTAAGAAGATCGTTGAGACCGTTATCAACAGCGGGGAAGACTTCAACGTAATCTATGCCGAGAACGACGGTATGGCAAAGGGTGCCGTTGCGGCACTTGATGAAGCCGGCATCACGCACGGCGTAGACGGCAAAGTCGTTGTTATCGGATTCGACTGCAACAAGTGGGCACTTCGCGAGCTCCTTGCAGGCAAGTGGAACTACGACGGACAGTGCAGCCCGTTCCAGGCGCAGATCATCAGCGATTTAATCAAGAGCGGAAAGGCTCCGTCGCAGAAGATCATTATCAACGAAGAAAAGGGCTTCGATGCGAAGACCATTACGGAAAATGACATCAATACTTACGGTCTTGGTGATTAATCAATAATCCGACGAAATAGCGCAGCTGGGCTGATGAAATCAGCTTCGGCTGCGCTTTTTTCCGAAACCGTATGGAAATGGAGGCTTGGCATGCAGGAAGAATGCTTACTGACGATGCGCGGCATCGACAAAAGGTTTCCCGGCGTTCTTGCTTTAAACGGCGTGGATTTTACGCTCCGAAAAGGGGAAATCCATGCGCTTATGGGAGAGAACGGCGCCGGTAAATCCACCCTTATCAAGGTGCTGACGGGCGTATATCAGATGGACGGCGGGGAAATCCGCCTGGACGCAGAGAAAATTGTAATCCGCTCCCCGGAAGACGCCCAGAATAAAGGAATCAGCACGGTGTATCAGGAGATTACCCTGTGCCCGAATCTTACCGTTTCCG
>CAMZEW010000050.1:0-11320 GCA_947305875.1 uncultured Lachnoclostridium sp. | reverse complement strand
TGATGTACCAAAGCTCCTGCCAACGGTTTTTAACACCGTCCACATAACCTGCTTCGTACTGGTCATCCGGAATGGTATTGAGACCGGCGATGAAGGAAAGGAATCCGGTACCGAGCGAAGCCCACAGGATTACGATGATAACGATGGTCATCATGTATCTCGGGTCCGTCAGCCAGAGTCTTGATTTCTCCAAAAGTCCGAGCTCTACACCGATGGCGTTTGCATATCCGTAAGAGTCACCGGAGAAGATGAATGTCCAGATCAGGTAAACCTGACCGGAAATTGTGGGCGCGTAGAAAACCAATACGGCAAATGCGCGGATTCTCTTCGGCAGCTCGTGAATCAGCCAGGCGAAGAGAAATGCTGCGATGTATCCCACAGGTCCGGTGATGGCCGCAATCAGGAAGGTGTTCTTAACTGCGGTAAGGAAGATATCGTCAACCAGAATCAGGTTGATGTAGTTCTGCATACCGATGAAACGTGCCGGCTGCAGTACATTATAATAGGTAAAGCCGTACCAGATGGATACGATAACGGGTGCTACATAGAACATTGTGAAGATCAGCGCATAAGGAGCAAGGAAAAGGTAACATGTCCTGTATGTTCTGACGTCTCGCCACATAAACTTGCGGCGTAACTGCTTCTGTCTGCGCCAATTCGCATAACTCATAACGTGTTTCCTCCTTCCTTATTTCTTGTCCAGACCGAACTCGACTCTCTTCTTATGGATTTCTTCGTTAATGTCACGGGTGTAATCCAGAAGGGTCTCACGCGGATCTTCATTATTGTTGATAACGCGGCGAACCGCATTTACGATATGTCTCGTCGTGTAGTAGCCGCCGGGAACCTCAGGAGTTCCGACAACCCAATCCCACTGCTCGAGAAGCATTGCACGCTCATCCGCGCTCCATGCAAGCTTATCGAAAGCCTTGCGGTTTGCGGTTGCATAACGTGCGGACTCACCCATGACGGCCTCAAGTTCCATACCGTAACGGGCCTGGATATCGGCGCTTGCCCACCACTGCATGAAGGTCCATGCCTCGTCGTGCTTCTTACTGTTCTCAAGAATCATCGAGCATACGCCCCAGCACTGAACGCTTCTGTTGATGTCGTACTCTCCGTCACCGTCAAGGTCGACCTTGTTGCCGTTCTCGTCGGTTACGTAAGTACCGGGCATGATTGCCATCTTCCACAGGCCGCGGATCTCAGGTGCGGATACGCACAGCGTGTTGAAGTTGTTATAGTCGGCAAATGCGAGCGGCATCTCACCGGTACGGAAACGGTCTACGAAGTTGTAGTCACGAGGCGTATTGTAATGTGTAAAGAACATCGTGAACGCTTCGAAAGCTTCGATGGCCACGTCCGTATCAAGCATTACGCGGGAGCCGTCCTCAGAGTACAGCGAGGCGCCTCTCTGATAGAGCTGTGCGTAGAAGCCGTTCATATCCGGGTTGGATACGTTGTTGATCTTACGTTCGGTCGAAGGAATACCGACATCCATGTGTGCCTTCTGAATCGTGGAAAGGATCATGATCAGATCGTCCCATGTGTTCGGAGGCTCGATGCCGAGTTCTTCGAAAATATCGGTACGGTAGAACATCAGGTTGAAGTACTGGGTTTCCGGAATCGCATATACGCCTTTGCCGTATCGATACCCGACAAATGCGGAATCCGCGAATTCGGAAGCGACTTCTTCAAAGCTTCGGATGCCTTCCACGGGATCGCCCTTGAACTGCGTCAAATCGCACGCCGCGCCTCGCAAAGCGTAGTTAACAGGCTCAGCACCCGCTACGCCGAGCGCAACGTCCGGTCCGGTTCCGGCAACCGTTGCGGGAAGCAGAACATCCGCGGTAATCAGGTCAACGTTAACACCGATTCCGTATGTCGGAACGAAGGTGTCATCAATCATGGACTTCAGGATTGTGCTCTGGTCACGTCCGGCGAAAATCCAAACCGTAATGGTTTCGATGTTGTCACCGTATACATTACCGATTGCATTGTAATCTACAACGAACGAAGCGAAGAATGCGCGAACCTCATGGAATGCCTTCTGGAACCAGTTCGCGGTATCCTTCTTAACCTTTGCATCGGAGCCGGAAACTACAATGTAGTCAATATCCAGCTGAGCGTCGCTCAGGGTAAGAATTGCGGAACCGAGAGAACTTACATTATTCTTAAACATAACTAAGTTCTTCGGAATCTTGGCATCGTCTTTGGTGAATTTCTCAAGCTGATCGGCAAGCGTTAAGCAGGCCGTAACCTGGGAGCCTTTTTCACCGGTGTATGCAACAAGGTCATCAATCAGCTTGTAGAGTACCTTGTATTCATCAGCCATGGAAGCAACAACGCCCGGATAACGGGTAGCGATGTTGTAGTCACGGTTTTCATCGGGAGTCGTACCGGTCAGAACGAGAATCTGACGATACATGGAGTTCATACGGAACACGCTGTCATTCATCCGGTTCAGGATGTTACCCATCTCACCGAGGGTTACCTCAAGGCGAATGGTGTTGGTTCCTTTATGCATATAGAACTTGTAAGGATTGCCCTTCTCATCGCTGAGCGTCTGCATCTTCCAGTCGCTCGAGAACGCAAACTGAATCGTGGCTACTTCGTCAAAAGGAACTTCGCCGTTTACATAGAGGGTACGGCAGGATACGAAACCACGGTTGTAGTTCTGTCTTGCTTTAATCGTAATTTCATAGTAACCGTCGGCAGGGACTTCAACTTCCCATTCAATCCACTGTCCGGGCATCTTCCAGTTCTCACCGCCGATCATGTTGAGAACCTGCTTGGTTACGCTGTAAGGATAGGTGACTGCGGAGGAACGGTCATACAGCGGATAGAGAGACTGTGAAGAGCGATACTGAGCATCTTCTCCCTCAACCCGTACGGAATTCTTGTTCGCGGTAACGGCACCGTGCTCTGCGGTCATCTTGGCAAGATAAGAATCATAGTTATCACGCTTCTGAACAGCCGTAAGCGTGAGCTCCTTCAATACAAGGGGCTCCTGAGCGGCATCCAGGCGGATAGTGTTCTCACCTTTCTCAAAATAGAACTTGTAGGGCTCGGTAATATATCCGAGTTCATCCTTAATATAGGCAGTCTCCCAACGGGGAGCTTCCTTCTGGCTGGGACGAATCTCGTTTCCGCGGTTATCCTTCTTGGGCTCGGAAGCATCCGTATAGATACGCGGGAACATAAGTTTATCCGCACCGTTGAAAGGGGAATCCATCTCATCAAAACTCTTGTCCATGTCGGCAGCAGTCTTGATTTTAAGAACTCTCTGGATTTCAACGCCGCGGGAGGTTTCCTGCTCGGGATAGTACTTGAGGCAAATGTTATACATACCGGCCTCAGGTACATCTACTTTAATGTCACAGTATCCGCCTTCTTCGGTACGAAGAACGTTCGAAACATCCCCTACGGGAACGAACTTAACGCCTTCGCCGGATACGGTATCGTTGCTCAGTTCAACGGCAACGTCGTTTACAGGATGGGCTGCATCCTTATTCCGAAGCAGATAGGCGGAGTACGAGTCCGTACGGCCTTCTCCTTCGACTTTACTGAAGTCGAATCCCTTATACTTATCGGAATAGTCCGTCTTCTTCGTCACGCCGTTCCAGACAAGAAGAAAGATGACTACTGCTGCGATAATAATCGACCAGTAAACGCTCTTTTTCTTTAAAATTTTTAACATTGAACCCTCCATTCTGAAGGCACCTTTTCAGGCCGTTTCCGGCCAAAAAGGCGCAATACCCCAGAAATCACCATGATGTGCAAACATTATATAAAAAATGTGTTGCAATTGCACTTCATTTTTTGCTATATTATAATCAAATATTGCTAAATCATCCTTTTTGACCAAATTTCGAGTCTTTTTTTTCGTGGAAATTGTGCAAAAAATGGGGATGCTAAATGGCATTTACCCCATTACCTTCGTAAAAATGCCCTCGCATGGGGTAAAAACCGCCATATTCCGACCGGTTTTTTGTGCATTATATCAATTTCCCGTTTAGCAACATTTGTTTTCGGTCAGAATGAATAATAAAATCTTAAGGGGGTTTTCGCATGGCGAAAATGACGAAAGAGCTCGAAGAAACCTACGAACGGGTTGCTTTCGAGGATAATCACTCCGTTTTGGTATATTTAAACAGCCAGGCCAGAGACTACGACACACACTGGCATTCGGCTGCAGAGATCATCATGCCGGTCGAAAACGGCTACAGCGTGACAATCAGCAACCGGAACCGTACCTACGAGCTGGCGCCTTCGGATATTCTGTTCGTTCCTCCCGGAGAACTTCACTCGATGACGGCGCCGCCTTCCGGGGAGCGGCTGATTATAATCTTCGATCTGTCCGTCTTCAACGAGGTGGAGGATTTCCCGTCGATCATGCCGATTCTTTCGCAGCCGGTACTGATTTCGGAGGAATCGTGCCCGACCATCCATCAGACCGAGGTGGCGCTTCTGAACCGGATTATTGCGGAATATGCGAACCGGGCAGAGCCGATGCGGATCTCGATGATTTACGCCTGTCTTCTCGAGTTCTTCGTACACCTCGGCAGGCAGCACGTCCGCGCGGAGGTCCGCTTCCCGGACGTAAGCGTCGGCAAGCAGCAGGAGTACCTGGAGAAGCTGAGCGCCGTAATCTCCCATATCAATACCAACTACGCGGAAGAAATCACGCTCGAGAAAGCCGCTTCGTTAGCGGGGTTTTCGAAGTTTCATTTCTCGAGGCTGTTTAAACAGTTTACCGGCCAGTCCTATTACAACTACCTGAACGACCGGCGCGTGAAGGCCGCGGAATCGCTTCTTATGAATCCGCACCTGTCCGTCACCGACGTGGCAATGCAGTCCGGATTCACCTCGATTGCAACCTTCAACCGCGTTTTCCGGCAGGCCAAGGACTGTACCCCGACCGAGTACAAGGACTATTACCACCGCCAGGGAAGAAGCTGAACAAAAAAACCGGAGCTGCCGCATGAAGCGGTGCTCCGGATTTTTTATTCTTCGTCGTATTCGGTTGTCTTGGTCGTCGTCTTCATATCGGCAACGCACCAGTGGGGATTCAGCACTCCGTCATCGGTGTCATCGACATACACGTAGAAGTTCGTCGTGTCAATCGTGATGGTTCTGAGCTGTCCGGTCTTATTCAGGATCATGTTCTTCGTGAACATGATGCGGCAGGAGTAGCACTCGTCGCTGTACTCGGTGTATTCCGTCACGGAAACATTGGAGTACTTCGGCTTTCCGTCGTGGTGATCGCTGATAAATGTGATGTCGATCTCGTGCGCGTACTGGGTTGCCGATTCATAGTAATCGGAATCCTTAATCAACCGTTTCTGGATCGTCGCGAGTCCGTAACTGTTATTATAGTTTCCGAGGTCGCGCGCTAAGAAGTCGGTCCACATCTGCGCGGTCTCAAGAGCAAAATCATGTCTGTCCTGCGACATCGTATCCGGTCTCAGTCCGACCTGCGCCTCAAGGCGGATGTTGCCGTTCTCGTCGGGCGTGTATTCGACCTCCTCGCCGAAGCCGTTATAGATTACGATAACCGGCTTCTCGGCAAGTCCGTCAATCTCGTAATTAACGATCGCCGGGATGCGTACATGCTTCAGAACGTCCGCAGCTAGCTTCACGTCGACGGGCTCCGGTTCTCCGACACGGAACTCGTCCGTAACACCTATGCCGTTCACCGTAACCTTATAGGTGTCCGGGATGGAGATACAATACGAATTCGTCGTCACGCTGAAGACGGGCGTTACCGAATCGATGGCCCAGTCTCCCACGCGGAGCATTGCAAAAATCGTCTTCTCATTTACCGCCTTCAGTTTAATCTTCGCAACGAGGTCGCCGGCCGAAGAGAAGATGTTATATACGGGATGCGAGGTGTCGTAGCTCTTCTTGTCCTTCTCGTAAGAGAACGTTCCGCTTTCCTGCAGCTGCTTTAAGTAGGTCGTGCGGTACAGGTCTTCGCTCTCGAATACGCACGCATGTTCCGGAATCGTCACCATGTTGAGAATCGATCCGTCCTTTACCTTCAGCGTGAATTCCTTAACGAGGTCGTCAATCGCATTTTCATACTGCGATGCTTCGTATCTTCTGAGGCATTTGTCCGTATAACGGAGGAAGATGAATGCGAGGATAATCAGAATGAGTGCATAGATGCCGAGTCCGATATAGAAAATCTTACGGCCTCTGCGGCTCTTCTCCTTCGGCGTAAGCTCCCTGTGCGGAGCATACATGATCTCGCCTTCGTCCTTCTCGTTCTCGCGCTTCGGAGCTCTCTTGACCGGCTTCGTCACCGCCGGGACCTTCGTGGTCTTCTTTCCGCCCCTCGCCGCTTCCTTGGCGGCACGCTGCGCCGCTTCCTGCGCACGGCGGTTTCTGCCCTCTTCCCTACGCTCGGCGATTCGTTTCTTGCGCTCTACGATTGCAATATACTGTTCTTCCGTTACTTCGTCTTCTTCCGGATCGTAATCGAGATTCGGATTCTTCCGAAGCGCTTCGTATAATTTCTTTTCGCTTTCATCCCGGAAATTGCCTAAGGAATTCGGGGTGAAGGAATCATCATGAAAATCGTCCATTTCTTCTCCCCCTTCTTATTGTCCCTTCGGCATTACGACAAATGCCGTCGGCAGTCTCCATGACGAGTGCTGATAATAAAACGTCACGCTGTCCTGCAGGTATTCATCTTTATAGTACATGCAGGAAGAACTTCCGCCGTCGAGGTTGGCGGCATTGACAGCGCCGTACTCAAGCATGATGGCAATCAGGTCGGCTGCCGTTGCCCCGATGTGTCCGTTCGCGGCACGTCCGTCAGTTACCAGAAGCAGAATCGCTCCGTCGGCCCGCTGTCCGATTGCGGTACGCGGGTTTGCTCCGGAACCCTGACCCTTCAGCTCACGTCCTTCGCCGTTGATAACGAGCGGAACGAAATGGTTGTTGGCGTCGGAGCTTTCCTCCTGGAAGCACACGCCGTCACGGATGCCTTCCTCCGCAACATACTTTTCAATATCGGACGTGCTCATGCCTTCAATGTTTTTGATAATAAGCACATTGTTGTTATTAAGAGCAATCAGGTAAAGACCCTCATTGGAATAAGGCTTGTTGCAGGTAATCTTGCCGTTCTGTATAACGACGCCGAGCGGATATCCGCCTTTGTTGCCGGAGGACTCATAAAGACCGCCGTTAACGCCGCCGATTGCTCCTGCATTCTTTACGATCTCGTCGAGGTTCTTTCCGAGTTCCGTCCACGGATAGGTCGTTCCGGCGCATACCTGCGAAGGATCCTTGATAATCATCAGCTTCGCAAGATAGTTTCTTCCGGCGATTTCCACAATCCGAACGCCGTTCTCGTCGAATACTTCCTTCTTGTCCGTCGGACCCGGATTCGGATCCGGATTGTCCGGGTCGTTATTCTCGATATGAATCAGGTCCGTATCGAGTGCGTCCGTATCCATCTTCCCGCGTGCATTCCGCGCAAGGATTTCCTCTCTCTCTTTCTTAGAGAGCACGAGCTTCGCGACGAATTTCATCTGTCCGCTCTCAAGAAGAGACGAACCGAACTCCGCCTTGGCAGCAGGCGACGGCCCGTTACAGATCTTATAAACCACAAGGTACAGCATACCCGCAAAAATCAGGACGGTCACTAAGAGCACCAGCCCGACTCTCCCCACATACTTTAACACTCTTTTTGCGTTCATTACGTTTCTCCTATTGCTCTTTAAATACCCAGTGCTTTTGAATGATGAAACTGACTACGCACAGGCACATGTCAACGCAGAATTTCACGATGGACTCGAGGATTCCTGCCTTCAGGCTGAACAGCCCCTCCGCGATAAGGTGCACTGCGGTAAATGACACGGTCATCTGGCAGATTGCCAGGATATAATACCGGACAAGCGTCCTGCCTGCAGAACCGGTATTCTTGAATACTACCTTCCGGTTCAGGCAGTAGTTCGTGACGGTGCTGACGACGCGCGCCCCGATTGTCGCAAGCGCGATCCGGAGCTGCCCGGACTCCCCTTCCATGCCGGCTCTCTGAAGTCCGGTATTGAGGAAATAAAACAGAACCGTATCGATCAGGAAACACAAAAACGAAGCCCCGAGGAACTTTGCAAGCACCGAGGTGCCGACGTGCTTTAAAATGATTCCGTATATCCGCATCGAGTCGCGGAACGGATGAAAATGCGACGATGCGTTGTCATCGATGTAGACGGTATCAATGATGACCTCGTCGAAATCGATGCCCTTCTTCTTCATGACGAGAAGCTGGTTCGTCTCGTATTCGTACCGGTCGCCTTCAATCGCGATCATGACCGGCAGATGCTTATACGGAATGGCCCGCAGTCCGGTCTGCGTATCGCTGATCCGGATTCCGCACGCAAGGCGGAACACCGCTTTTGTAATGTTGTTGCCGAACCGGCTCTTAAACGGAACCTGCGGCTGCGAAAAATCCCGGACGCCGAGAATCACCTTCCCGGGCTGCTTCTCCATCGCTTCCGCGCAGGCACGCATGTCCTTCGGAAGGTGCTGTCCGTCCGCGTCAACGGTAATCACGCCGAGGATGTCCTTCCGGTTCTCGAGGATGTACTCGAAAGCAGTCTTCATCGCGCGGCCTTTGCCTTTGTTCACCTCGTGCGTCAGGACCGTTACCTCCGGAAGCTTCGCCACCTCCTCGAAGAAGGAGAGATACTCCGGACCGCTTCCGTCATTGACGACAACCACATCGTCAAAGCCGTCGGCGATAATGCCCTTCACGGTATTCACCATCTTTCCGTCCGGATTCAGGGACGGAACGATAACCGTAACTTTCATACAACTACTCACTTTCTCCCGTCGGAACAGCTTCTTCGGATACAATCGTTTCCGTTGCTGCCTCCTCCGGCACTTTCCTGTTCTCCCACCAATTCAAAACCCGGTTTCCGATCACATTGGCCAGTATTCCGAGCAGCACGCCGCTCACAAACCCGCCGACGATGTCGGACGGATAATGAATTCCGATATACACTCTGGAAACCGAAATCAGGACCGCCATCAGAATCAGAGGCGCCCACCAGCGCTTCCGTACGTTCGGAAGAATCGCGACGCACGAAGCGAAGCTCGCCGCGGTATGTCCGGACGGGAACGAGGGGTCGCCCGCCTCTTTGATTCCCTTAAGAAGGTGCAGCTCTTCAATCATCTCATAGGGGCGCGTCCGTCCGATCAGGTTCTTCAGAATCACGTTATTAAGAAGCACCGAACCGGCAAGCGCCGCCGCGGAGAAAAGCCCTGCCTTCCGCGTTTTTTTGAAGCATAACAGAATTGCCGTAAGAATCAGCCAGAAGATTCCCGCATCCCCGAGATGTGTAATCGTCGAGAAGAAACCGTCGAAAATTCCGCCCCGCATATGGTCCTGCACATACAGCAAAATATCACGGTCCGTCCCGAAAATGTCAAGAAACGAAAACATGTCTTCCTCCCAAGCCCATAATCGGTTGTATTATACCACATTTCCGTCCTATTGTCACGAAGAAAATGAGAGAGAAACGGCTTCCCGTCCTCCCTCATTCTTTCATCGAAATCGCTTTATCCAGTAAGTATTCCTTCGTGTTATGTTCCGGGTTGTCGAGCACGTCAAGAAGCAGTTCCGAAAGAATTCTCCCGAGCCCCGGACCCGCCTCGAAACCGAGCGCCATCAGGTCGGCTCCCTTCACCGAAAGGTCCTTAAGACTCACGCACTGCTCTTCGGAAACGACAACGTCATAGGCTGCCTCCATACGCGTAAGCGCGTCCATGCCGGACTTCAGGCATTCGGGCGCCTGCGCGAGAATGTCCGCCTTCTGCACCGGAAAGAGAAGTGCCGTGTTCGTAAGCCCGATCCGGTTCGCAAGGTGCCTTACGCTCCGCTCTTCCTTCCCTGCGTCCATACGGAACCGGACGTCGTGATACAGCACCAGTTTCTCTACCGCGTCGGTCGTCTCGTTGTCGAAGCGGAACCGCCGCATCACCTCGCGCGCAAGCTCCGCGCCGGCTTTCTGGTGTCCGTAGAAATGCGCCTGCCCTTCCGCCTCGTCGTAGGTTCTGCACTGCGGCTTTGCGGCGTCATGAAGAAGCATTGTATAGTTTAAGATCACACGCTCATGCTTTCCGGCTTCCCGGTACTCTTCCGTCTCATGAAGCGCAAGAATCGCCTTCATCGTATGCGTTCCGACATCATAGATATGATGGATGTTTTCCTGCGGCGTTGCAAGCATCCGGTCCCACTCAGGAAGCCAGTATGCCGTCAGCCCGCATTCGGACGCGCGGACCAGTTCCTCCGGATGGTCCGAAAGGAGCAGTTTTGTGAGTTCCTCTCGCACGCGTTCCGCGCTGACCGCCTTCAGATTGCCCGAAAGTTTCCGCATGCCCGCTTCCGTATCGGAATCGATCCGGAACCCGAGCTGTGCAGCGAACCGTATGGCGCGGAGTATCCGAAGCGCATCCTCCGTAAACCGTTCTTCGGGGTTTCCGACAGCCCGGATTAAGCCGTTTGCCAGGTCGTCCTGTCCGCCGAACGGGTCTACAAGCCCGTCCGTCTCGTTGTATGCCATCGCATTGATCGTAAAATCCCTGCGTTTCAGATCCTCCGTAAGGCTTGCGGTAAATGTGACTTCGCTCGGGTGTCGGCAGTCCTCATAGACGCCGTCGATCCGGTAGGTCGTAACCTCGTAGCCCTGCCGGTTTAAAAGCACCGTCACGGTGCCGTGCTCGATGCCGGTGTCCACGGTATGCGAAAACACCTCCTTCACCTGCACGGGCGTCGCGGAAGTCGTGACATCCCAGTCCTGCGGAATCCGGCCGAGAATCGCATCACGAACACACCCGCCGACCGCGTAGGCTTCATAGCCCGCGTCTTCGAGTTTTGCGATGATGCGCTTCACATTTTGCGGAAGTTCCGGACGGAATGACATCGGCTTTCTCCTTTTCAAAACTACACACATTGTAATATAAAAAGACCGGAGGTGCAAGCCTTTGCCTGCATCTCCGGACCCGGTTTTTACAGTTCCACGGTTACCTTGTTAAGGTGCCAGATGTCTTTCACGTACTCTTCGATTGTGCGGTCCGAACTGAATTTGCCGGACTTCGCAACGTTGAGCATTGCCATCTTTGCCCAGCGGTTTTCATCGCGGTAAGCTTCCTCGACGCGCTCCTGCGCCTCCGCATAAGAGCGGAAGTCCTTCAGAATGAAGTACTGGTCGGCCTTCGCACCGCCGCTCGGCTCAAGCAGCGAGTTGAACAGCTCGCGGAACAGCTCCGGATTCTCCGGGCTGTAGAAACCGTTCACCATCTGCGT
>CAMZEW010000049.1:0-11878 GCA_947305875.1 uncultured Lachnoclostridium sp. | reverse complement strand
CCGGATCCGGGGATCCGGTCCTTTTTTGTGTGCAGGGGAATCGCAAGATTCGCAAGTCTTATACATGAAAGTGATGCTGTGAGCGAAATCGCAAGATACGCAAGTTCTATACCGGCGCGGAAGATTATGCTACCGGCACACTCCCGGCGCAGCGTTACGCGTTATGATGTTGTCAGCATCATAAGTTACTGATGTCACTGTATCCAATCATGATGGAGGATAGTGTCGCCTTTATGGGGGCGACTTTTTTACGCCAACAATCCTTCTTGACATTTTCCGTATTATACCGTAGAATTTAATTGAAATTCGGCAGAAACGCAAAACGCCGAAAGTAAATAAAGAACGGAGGGTGGAGATGAATAACGATATTACAGTTATCAAAGACCGGAAAGTGCTTTCCATGCAGGAACTTAAGGACATGGGCTTTTCTCAGTACAAGGTCAGCAAGCTGGTCGACGAGGGAAAACTGATTAAACTGAATAAGAGCTTTTATGAGAATGTAGATTATCAAGGCGAGGAATCGGATTTCTACTATACCGAGGCCTACGCACCGAACGGAGTGGTCTGTCTGCTCAGTGCTGCAGTTTACTATAACCTGACGACCTATATTCCGGAGGCCGTGGATGTAGCAATACCGCGCAAAGCCAATGTTTCCACTATGCCGGACCGGCTTCAGATGAACATCCACCATTTTACGGATGAACGACATGAACTCGGAATCACTGAGGTTAAGGAAGGAAAGAACGGATTCCGAATCTATGACGTGGAGAAGACCGTCGTTGACATCGTGTTCTATCGGGAGAAGGTCGGAATCGAGGAGACGAAAGAAATACTTGTGTCATATCTCCGGAGAAAAGATCGTAATCTGAACAGGCTTCTGAAGTATGCGGAACGGATGAAGTGCGACAAGACACTTCGGCAGTATCTGGAGGTGCTTGTATGACCAGTGCGGCATCGGTTAAGGACAGGTTGAAGAATCACGCCGCAGAAAACGGACAGCCAATGCAAGAGGTGTTGACGGCGTACGGATTGGAAAGAACGATATACAGACTGTCGGCCTCGGAGTATGCGGAACGCTTCACCTTGAAGGGGGGATTCTTCTCTACGCGCTTTTCGACGGAGAGTATGCCAGGGTTACGAGGGATATTGATCTTCTGGCGAGGCATATCTCGAATGAAGTCTCGGAAATGCGAAGGCTATTTGAAGAAATCTTTTCAATTGCATGTGATGATGCCCTCACTTTTGACATGAATACTCTTGAAGTTAATCGCATAACTGAGTTCAAGGAATACCATGGTATAAATGTTTCTATTATGGCTTATCTGGACAGAACGAGGGTTCCGGTATCCATTGACATAGGATTTGACGATATCATCTATCCGGACAGGGTTCGATGATATTATAGCCTTCGCGGAAAACTTTGTAGAAAGCCCTATCCATCAGAATAGATGGAAAGCATTCATAAAAAAGAAAAAAGCGATGATAGATGTGGAATTCGGTGATGTGGTAGCACTAATCAGGAAACTATTGGGACCGATTGTGGATAGTATAACGAATGAATCGGATTTCCATGCCTCCTGGGACAGCAAGGAACTCGTTTGGAAATAACAAAAGAATAATGCGAAAACTGTCGCCCCTTTTCGGGGGCGACTTTTTTGTGCCATTTGCCGCGGGGAGCAGACTTGATGTACGGAAAATGGGACATCTGTTGTGGTATTTATAGTATAGGCAAGAATCCCACAAAAAATTTTGCGGCGATAAAAAGCGAGGGAAGGGACCAATGCATTCGTTGCATTGGTCCCGTTTTGTTTGCAAAGAGTATAAACCGGAATTACTCCTCTGCGGGAGCGCCACCCTCGAGAGAGGAAGCGTCGGTGTTCGTCTCCACGCCGACAAGCGAGTTGACGATGTAAAGAAGGCAGATTGCATTGTTAACGTTCAAAGGAATCGCATTGAATGCGGAACGGTTCTTTTCCTTCTTGTTGATGTAAACGTTGCAGCTGTATACATTAGCGCCGGCGATCTCGCTGTAAGGAAGCGAGATGGACTTCATTGCTCTCTTACCGGAAATCTCGGTCGGGGTAAGCGTAATGCCGCCGATCTTCACAGTTCCGCCGAGTTTAATCTGCGAAATATAATCTGCGGAAACCTTCTTCGCTACGGTTGCGAGAAGTGCTGCATAGAACTGTGCAAAGTATCCCTTCTTGCGCTTTATGCCGTTAATACCGAACAAACCCCAGGAGCCGGTCTTCCATTTCAGTTTTCTGCCGTCCTTCAGGCGGAGTTTGCAAATACCGGAATACACTTCAAAAAGGATGCTGTAAGCGGTGTGGCTGGCGGTGATGCTGATTGACTCGACATCACTGTACAGAATCGTTTCCCCCTTGAAATTCATGCGATCCGCATAGAAAACTACCGGAGTCTTGTCGTTTTTCTTCCGGAGGCATACGGCAAGAGCGCCATCCGTGTTCTGCTGTGTCATTTCATTGCTCATGTGCTTGTTCTCCTTTATGTTTTTATCATAACTCCCCGGTCGGGAGGTTATTACTGTTTCAGAATGCCGAACTGCGCCTTCAGGGCCAGAATGCGGAGCACGCTTTCGTTAATGCGTTCCTCGCTTAACGAGCCTTCTGCGAGGGCGAATTTCAGGGCATTCACGGAAAGGTCCAGATCGGCAGGGCGGTAAATGATATCCGCGCCGGCCTGAATCGCCATCAGCGCCGCCTCACCGTCGTTATAGCGCGAAGTGATGACGCCCGAATCGAGCGCATCGGTCATAATAACACCGTTAAAACCAAGTTCCTCACGGAGCAGAAGGATGACGTCCGGATTCAGGCATGCCGGATGTCCGGTATCGGAAAGCGAAGCCATATCCGCGTAACCGACCATCACCACGGAAGCGCCGGAGCGGATTCCGGCCGAGAACGCCTTAAACTCAGAAGCCTGAAGCTCCTTAAGAGTCCGCTCGTCGCGGATTGCATTCGGAAGCGGATAATGGCACAGCACACTCGGCATCCCGACGGAAAGACCGCCCTTTACATAGGCCGCCGTCATCGGAGCGACGGTTGCCGCATCCGAACCGAACGAGGAAATGCCGACAGTGATATCCGTATTCGGCGCGAGGTTCAGGTTAAATCCGAGCGACAGCAGATCCCTTCCGAGAGAAGACGCAGCCTCATAAGCCTTGTCCGGATCGCCCGTGCTGCCGATTTCGTAGAAGCTTTCTATCCGGTTCGTACCGGCTGCGGCCGTCAGCGCTCCGGTTTCTTCCCGGATTGCAAGAAACAGACCGAATTTCGAATAACCCTGGCTGTTTGAAAGAAGCTTCGTCAGCTGGGATTTATTGTCAATATTCCCGGAGGAATAAACAATGCCTGCCACCGGCTTACGACGGATGGCATTCTTCGTTTTATCATAAGCATTGGTAACGGGCCAGACACCGGTCAGCTGTTCGGGAGTTACGAGGAAGAGCTGATAAATCTTCTCGTCAATCGTCATCTGATCCAGCACGGCCTGCGCCGCATCGAGGTACTCCGGAGCAATCGTCGGAACCGGCGGCTCGGTCGGAGTCGGCGTTGCCGTCGGCGTCGGACTCAAAGTCGGAGTCGGTGTGTCGGTCGGAAGAGGAGTAGCCGTAGGCGTATTCGTCTGTACCGGGGAAACGGACGATTTCGGGTCTACGGTAACCTGCGCGGGGGAACCCGTCAGGAAATCCGTTCCTGCGGTCCGGTTTCCGCCGGCCATCCGCGTGATGACAAGCAGAGCGATAATCACAATAAGCGAGACAATTGAGATAACGGTCTGTTTTCGCAAAACGCCGATCCTCCTGTTTCCGGTAAGGCACATCGAATGTACCGCAAGTAAAAATATTATACGCTATTCGGAAAGGAAACACAAGCCCTGTCTATCCGTTTCGTCCGGCGAGCACGAGTTCCTTGTAGAAGCCGTCCCGGGCCATCAGCTCCTCGTGGCTGCCCTGCTCGATAATGTCGCCGTCTTTCATGACGAGAATGCAGTTGGCGTTTCGGATGGTTGACAGCCGGTGTGCTACGATAAATGTGGTGCGTCCCTTCATCATTGCCTGGAACGCGTCCTGAATCTTTAATTCGGTGCGGGTATCGATGGAGGAGGTTGCCTCATCGAGAATCAGCATCGGAGGAAGCGCAAGCATAACGCGCGAGATGCACAGAAGCTGCTTCTGACCGGCAGAGAGCTCCTCGCCTCCGTGGGAGAGGACGGTATCATAGCCGTTCGGGAGACGCCGTATGAAACTGTGTGCATGCGACGCCTTGGCGGCAGCAATCATTTCTTCGTCGGTCGCATCCGGCCTTCCCATGCATATATTCTCACGGATTGAGCCTTCGGCAAGCCAGGTGTCCTGCAGAACCATTCCGAACTGCTTCCGGATTGCCTGTTTCGGAATGGTACGGATATCCGTGCCGTCGACCGAAAGAACGCCCGAATTCACGTCGTAGAAACGCATCAGAAGGTTGATGATCGTTGTCTTGCCGCAGCCGGTCGGACCGACAAGCGCAATCTTCGCGCCAGGCTTCACATCAATGTTCAGGTCCCGGATCAACGGCCGGTCAGGCCGGTAGGAGAATGCGACGTGCTCCGCCCGGACATGCCCTTCGGGCGTGAAGTCCGTAACAGTCTCCGCAGCGGGTTCTTCCCATTCATAGGAAAGCACGTCGAAGACGCGGCCCGCACAGGCGAGCGCGTTCTGCAGCTCGGTAATAACGCCCGAGATTTCATTGAACGGCTTTGCATACTGCCCGGCGTAGCCGAGAAGGGCGGAAAGGCTTCCGACCGTCAGTCTTCCGGCAATTACCGACAGCGCGCCCGCAAGCGTTACCACAGCGTAAACCGTGTTGTTGATGATACGCGTGCTCGGATTGGTCAGCGAGGAGAAGAACGTCGCGCGGAGCGAGGCGCGCGTAAGACGGTCATTGACTTCTTCAAACTCCTTAAGGGATTCCTCTTCATGCGAGAAAGCCGTCACAATCTTCCGGTTTCCAATCATCTCGTCAATCAGGCCGGTCTGTTCGCTGCGGACCTTTGCCTGCTCGCGGAACAGCTTATAAGTACGCCCTGCGATGAATTTCGCAAGAAGCAGCGAAGCCGGCGTCAGAACGACGACAAGAAGGGCAATCAAAGGACTCTTCAAAAGCATGAAGAACAGCGTTCCGACAATCGTCACAACGCCGGTGAAAAACTGAGAGAAGCCGAGCAACAATCCGTCGGAAAGCTGATCGACATCCGAAATCATACGGCTTAAAAGATCTCCGTTCTCACGGGAATCGAGGTAGGAAACCGGAACACGCGTAATCTTCTCGAAGAACTCTTCCCGGATTTCCTTTACGACGCGAAATGTGATTGCGTTATTGATGGTAGCCGTAATCCACGAAGCGGCAGCCGATATACCGATGCACAAAGCCGCCTTCGGAAGAATATCTCGAATCAGGTCAAAATCCACTTTGCCTTCGCCTGCAATTCCGTCGATTGCTTCACCAAGCAGAAGAGGAACATAAAGCGCGCAGATAACCGAAAGTGCGGACAGCAAAAGGGAAAGTGTCAGAAACAGCTTCTGGTGGCCGAGATAAGAAAGTACGCGGCGCACTGTTTGTTTCTTCATGCGGCACCTCCTTCCCCGGAGGCATCATCCTGCGAACGGCAAATCTCACGATAGGTCGGGCAGGTATCCAGAAGTTCTTTATGCGTGCCGTAACCGACCGCGTTGCCGTCATCCAATACAAGGATGTGCGTGCAGTCCGCAATCGAAACGGTCCGCTGGGAAACAATAATCCGGCTCGGATTTCCGGGAAGCGAAGCAATTGCCTTCCGAAGAGAGGCGTCGGTCGCATAATCGAGCGCAGAAGAACTGTCATCAAGAAGCAGAATCGGAGGCGCTCCGACAAGTGCGCGCGCAATCGTAAGGCGTTGCCGCTGGCCGCCCGAGAAATTCTTTCCGCCCGCGGTAACCGGTGCATCAAGCCCTTCCGGCTTCTCACGGACGAAACTCTCCGCCTGCGCGGCCGAGAGCGCTGCATACAAAGCATCGTCGTCTGCATCCGCATCGCCCCAGAGCAGATTGGAACGGACCGTGCCGGAGAACAGGACCGCCTTCTGCGGGACATCTCCGATCCGTTTCCGAAGCTTCGTCATATCCCAGTTTTTCACCGGGACGCCCTGCACAAGAACCTCACCCTCGGTCGCATCGTAGTAACGCGAGACCAGCTGGGAGAGAGAGGATTTGCCGGAACCGGTGCCTCCGATGATTCCGAGCGATTCGCCCGGCATCAGGCGGAAACTGATATGGCTGATGGCTTCCGCAGAAGCGTCCTCATAGCGGAACGAAACGTCGCGGAACTCGACGGCGGGAGCGTCGGGAGAACCTTCCGTTACCGTGCCGTTTGTCATGGATACGGGGAGCTCAAGGATGCTCTGCACGCGGCCGGCGCTCGCGAAAGACTTCGTCAGCGTGAGGATCAGATTCGCCATCTTAATCAGCTCGACGAGAATCTGGGACATATAGTTGTAAAGCGCAATCACGGCGCCCTGCGTCAGCAGCCCGGCATCGACCCGGAGCGCGCCGACATAGATCAGCACGAGAAGCGCGAGGTTAATCATAACATAGGTCAGGGGATTTAAAAGCGCGGAGATGCGCCCCACAAGAAGTTGTTCCTTCGTGAGTGCTTCGTGCCGTTCGTTGAATTTGCGGACCTCTTCGCCCTCCTTGCAGAAAGCACGGAGCACGCGGACACCGCTCAGATGCTCGCGCGTCTTCGAAAGAACGGAGTCGAGCTTCGCCTGTACGCGGCGGTACAGGGGAATCGAAATCAGCATAATGCCAAACACGACTATGGAAAGAAGCGGGATAATCACGGCGAAAACAAGAGCGCCTTTGACATCAACGGTAAATGCCATGATGAGTGCGCCGAACACGATGAAAGGCGAGCGGAGAAGAAGCCTTAAAAACAGATTGACGCCGTTCTGAATCTGATTCGTGTCGCTCGTCATGCGGGTAATCAGCGTCGCAGTGCCCTGCTTGTCAAGGTCGGAGAAGCTGAGCTTCTGGATGTGGCCGAAGAGCGCATAGCGGACGCGCCCGGTGAATTCGGTCGCAACCTTCGCGGCGAAATACTGCGCACAGAGTGCGAACCCGTAGCCGAGTATTCCGAACAGAACCATCAGGAGAACCATCTTTGTCAGGAAAGGCTTATCGTCCTTCCCGATTCCGCGGTCGATGATAGCGCGGACAATCAGCGGAACGCACAGTTCCATGGAAGCCTCAAGCAGCTTGAACAAAGGTGCTGCCAGAGCCCTCCCGCGATATCCTTTCATGTAGACGAGCAGTTTCCGCATAGTGCCTCCCGATAGAGTATCCAAGGAAATTATAGACGATTTCCCGGCAAATGAAAAGGAAAATTAAGTGGAAATCACCTGTTTTTCTTGGTATAATACCTATATTAATCAGATTTTTCCGGAGGAAAGCAATGGTATATCTTGTCGAAGACGATGACAATATCCGCGAACTCGTGATTTATACGCTGAACCACTCCGGTATGGAGGCGAAAGGATTCGCCCGTCCGTCCGGGTTCTTCGAGGCTTTGGAAGAGGCTCTTCCGGCGCTTGTGATTCTGGATATTATGCTTCCGGAAGAGGACGGTCTGTCGGTTCTTCGGAAACTTCGGGAGCGGCGCGACACCGCCAAGCTCCCGATTATGATTCTTTCCGCGAAAGCGAGCGAATATGACAAGGTCACCGGTCTTGACATGGGCGCTGACGATTATGTCGCGAAACCGTTCGGGATGATGGAGCTTGTGGCCCGTATCCGCGCGCTGCTCAGGCGGTCTTCGGAAACAGAGGAGATGTCTTCGTACGCGGCAGGCTGCCTGACGCTTCTTCCGGATGAGCATCGCGTGCTGGTGGATGGTGAACCGGTTCAGTTAACAAAAAAAGAATACGATATTCTGTTTCTCCTTATGCAGAACGGGCAGAATGTCGTGACACGGGAACGCCTGCTCAGTGAAGTATGGGGGTATGCTTTTGAAGGCGAAAGCCGTACCGTAGACGTCCATATCCGTACACTCCGTCAGAAGCTCGGCGCGGCGGGCGGCTATGTGGAAACCATTCGCGGAGTGGGATACTGTATCCGTGCAAGTGAGGTATAGCATGAAACGAAGACTGTTTCTTACAATCTTTCTGACGACGCTTGCGACATTCCTGATCGGGGCGGCAGTAAGCATTCTCGTGTTCTGGCGCGCGGCAGGTTCTGCGGTCATAAGGGAAGTGCTTACGGCAATGCTTTTCCCGGCGGCCTGTGTGCTTACCGCAGTTTTTGTACTCTCATTTGTCGTGGCAAACCGCTTGAGCGATGACCTTCTGAAGCCGATTAACCAACTCGACGTCTCGAGCCCGCTTGCCCGTGACACCTATCCGGAGCTCGGACCGCTCGTGCAGAAGATTAACGCGCAGAACCGCGAGCTCTATGACAAGATGACGGAACTCCGTGAGGAGCACGAGAAGCAGGACCGGATGCGGCGCGAGTTTACGGCCAATGTGTCGCACGAACTGAAAACCCCGCTCACATCCATCTCCGGTTACGCGGAGATTATCCGCGACGGCATCGCGCAGAAGGAGGACGTTGCGCGTTTCGCCGGAAAGATTTACGACGAGGCGAACCGGCTTGTGGTGCTGGTCGGCGACATTCTCCGCCTGTCCCGGATTGAGGACCGCGAGACGGAAGCCGTCCGCGAGGATATTGCCCTACATGAACTTTGCCGGGAAACGGCGGAACTTCTTTCGGAGCCCGCAGCGCGAAACGGCGTCACGATTACGGTGGAGGGTGAGGAGACACATATCAACGGCGTTGAGCAGATTATCAGCGAGATTGTCTATAACCTGATTGATAACGCAATCAAATACAACCGCGAGAGTGGTTCGGTTACGGTGCGGACGGAAGAGAAGGAGGACGAAATCCTTCTTTCCGTGAGCGATACCGGCATCGGCATCCCGAAAGCCGATCTGCCGCGCATCTTTGAGCGGTTCTACCGGGTCGACAAGAGCCACTCGAAAGAAGTCGGAGGTACCGGACTCGGGCTCTCCATCGTTAAGCACGGCGCATCCTATCACGGTGCGACGGTCGATGTTAAGAGCGAGGTCGGGAAAGGAACCGTGATGACGTTGCATTTTCCGAAATAGCAAAAAGCCTTCTTCCCGGAGCGAAGAAGGCTTTTTACATAAGTTTAACATAACTGCGAAAGCACATTTAACCAAGCGGTTGTTATAGTGGAAGTGAAAGACACGGAGTCTTCGGGCTCGAAAGTGAGGCGCGCCATAAAAATCGATATTTTACAGGTTACCGTCACCTTAATCGGCGGTTTGGTATTCTTCCTGTTCGGCATGAAGGTCATGTCGGGAAGTCTCGAGAAAATGGCCGGCGGCAAACTCGAGAATACCCTTCGGAAAGTGACCGCGAAGCCGTTTCTCTCGATTGTGCTCGGCGCCGGGATTACGGTTGCCATGCAGTCGAGTTCGGCTACAACCGTAATGCTCGTCGGTCTCGTAAACTCGGGCATTATGCAGTTTGAGCAGACCATCAGCGTTATCTTCGGTGCCAACATCGGAACGACGTTCACCGGCTGGCTGCTGACGCTTTCCGGAATCAGCTCGAACCGCTGGTATCTTGCGATTCTTAAGCCGGAAGTGTTTTCGCCGATTCTTGCCCTTACGGGTATCGGAATGATTATGTTCAGCAAGAAGGACCGGCGGGTCAGCATCGGTACGGTATTCGTGGGATTTGCCGTATTGATGCAGGGCATGACGATGATGAAGGACGCCGTGAGCCCGCTTGCGCATACGGCGTGGTTTAAGGACGTTCTCGTGCAGTTTAAGAACCCGGTGTTCGGTCTTCTAATCGGCCTTCTTCTGACTGCGGTCATCCAGAGCTCGGCGGCGACCATCGCAATTCTGATGTCCTTTGCCCTTTCCGGCACGGGCATTACGTTTCAGATGGCGATTCCGATTATTATGGGACTTAACATCGGTACCTGCGCGACTTCGCTGATTTCGTGCATCGGCACGGAAACCAAGGCAAAGCGCGTCGCGGTTGCGCACGTGATGGTGAAGATTATCGGCGCCGTATTCTGGCTCTCCGTATTCGTCCTTCTCGGCAATCTCTTCTTTGAGGATGCCGTTTCGAAACCGATTAACGGCGTCGGCATCGCTGCCGTGCATACCGCGTTCAACATTCTGACGACTTTACTTCTGATTCCGTTTACGAAACCGCTTGTGCGTCTGACGGAATTTCTCGTACGGGATACGACGGGCAAGGAAACCGAGGACGATCTTAAGTGGCTTGACGAAAGACTTCTCCGTTCCCCGTCCATCGCCGTAACCGAGTGTAACAACGTTTCGAAACAAATGGCACGGCTTGCCCGCGAGAACCTGCTTGCGGCAATCGATTTGTTCGACAATTTCGACGAGGAAGCGGTTTCGAAGATCAAGGCCGTTGAGGATAAGCTGGACCAGTATGAGGACCGGCTCGGTTCTTACCTTGTAAAGCTTTCGCGGATGTCCATTTCCGCGCAGGACAGCCGCGTCATCTCCAAGATTCTGCATGCAATCGGGGATTTCGAGCGTCTCGGCGACCACGCGGTGAACCTTTACTACGCCGCTTCCGAAATCAATCGGAAGGGACTCGCGTTTACGCCGGTCGCGAAGACCGAGATGGGAATTCTGGCAAATGCCATACGCGAGATTCTTACGATGACGCACGAATGTTATGCAAACGCGGACCCGGAACTTGCGTTTCGCGTGGAACCGCTTGAGCAGGTCATCGACAAAGTTACCGCGACGATTAAGACGAACCACATCGCCCGTCTTCAGAAGGGCGGCTGCTCCATCGAGATGGGATTTATCCTTTCGGATATCCTGAACAATTACAAGCGTATTTCCGACCACTGCAGCAACATCGCCGTGGCGGTTATCGAGGTCGACCGCGGCGCTTTCGATACACACGAGTATCTGAGCGGCGTCAAATTCGGGAACCTGGAATTTAACCAGATATACGATGCGTTTGACCGGAAGTACAGTCTGGAATAAGAGACGGTGATTGGATGTTATCCGAACATGCCCCGAAGATCCCGTAAAGGAGCGGCAAATGCTACCGAAAATCATGATTCTGTCGGACATTCACGGCGGATACTACAATCTGGATAGAGCCCTCGAGTATTACGAAATGCAGAAATTCGAGAGGCTATTTGTGCTCGGAGATTTGTTCGGGTATTCCTTTGACGAGACGGATGACGTAATCCTTGACCGAATCCGCAGCGTTCCGGACAGCATCCTTGTGCGCGGGAATTGCGACGGATGGCTTGACTTCGAGGATATCCGGGAGCTAAAGATTAACGGCGTGCGGATTACGCTGACGCACGGGCACAAGCACACGCTGATGAGCCTTCTTCGAACGGACGCCGATATTATATGCGTCGGGCATACGCATATTCCGGCAATCCGCCGCTACGAGGGGAAAATCATTCTGAACCCCGGTTCCGTAGCGCGTTCCCGCTCCGGGCCGAACAGTTTCGCAACAATCGAGGACGGCTTCATCCGAATCCGGTCACTCGAATATGACGTGTTGGAAGAGATGAAAATCTGAACATAAAAGGGAGAACTCTCGGCGAGTTCTCCCTTTTTGTTTGTTACATTTTCAACCTTTTTCTTGTGGACGGCAGGCCTAAAATATGTTATTCTTTTAGGAAATCAACCCGCAAAAATCGAGGGGTGATGGAGCGATATATTCGGGAATTTCGGGTTGATCGGGTGATGATAGTTTGGATAAAAAAGACAGAGAGAAAGATTCTTCCCTCTGTCC
>CAMZEW010000048.1:0-11957 GCA_947305875.1 uncultured Lachnoclostridium sp. | reverse complement strand
ATCATAACACCGGCGACCGGTGGTGCATCTATCCGATGTATGATTTTGCGCATCCGATTGAAGACGCCGTTGAGGGCATCACGCATTCAATCTGCACGCTCGAGTTTGAGGACCACCGTCCGCTTTACGACTGGGTGCTGATTTCGTGCGATTATAAGGAAAAGCCCGAGGATACGCCGAAGCAGATTGAGTTTGCGAAGATGTATCTGACCAATGTCGTTACCGGCAAGCGATATATCAAGAAACTTGTGGAAAATGGGACGGTTGACGGCTGGGACGACCCGCGGCTTGTTACGATTGCCGCTCTGAAACGCCGCGGCTTTACGCCGGAATCCCTGAAACTCTTCATGGACCTTGCCGGCGTATCGAAGAGCAACAGTTCGGTCGATTATGCAATGCTTGAGTATTGCATCCGCGAGGATCTCAAATTAAAGAAGAACCGCGTCATGGTCGCCGTTGATCCGGTGAAACTGATTATCGACAATTATCCGGAAGGAAAGACCGAGGAAATCACTGTTTCGAACAATCCGGAAGTGCCGGAGTTCGGTACCCGCACCGTTTCGTTCGGCCGGGAACTGTATATTGACCGTGAAGACTTTATGCCGGAACCGCCGAAGAAGTATTTCCGTCTGTTCCCGGGCAATGAAGTTCGCCTCATGGGAGCTTATTTCGTTACCTGTACCGGTTATGAAACCGATGCGGACGGCAACGTTACGGTTGTGCATGCGACTTACGACCCCGCAACCAAAGGCGGCGAGTGTGCGGACCGTAAGGTGAAGGGAACGATTCACTGGGTATCCGCCGCGACGGCCGTAGAGGTGACGACGCGCCTTTACGAGAACCTGATTGATGAAGAAAAAGGCGTATATAATGAGGACGGCTCGATTAATCTCAACCCGAACTCGGTTACGGTATTAACTTCCTACGCGGAACGTTCCGTAGCAAATGCGAAAGCAGGCGACAGCTTCCAGTTCCTTCGGAACGGATATTTCTGTGTCGACAGTAAGGACACGACCGAAGAGCGGCTCGTGTTCAACCGCATCTGTTCGCTGAAGAGCGGATACAAGCCGCAGTAACATTTTCCGTAAAGACATATACAGGAAGGAGTGCGCATGAAAGAACAGCTTTATTCCATTCCCGTTAACGACGCCTTCGACGCCGATTGCGAGTGTCCCGTATGCTTTATGTACAACAAGCTGCAGAGCGACGCGATTGATTTCGTCATGGGTGCAAGTTACATGGAAGACGATGTCCGCATGGAAACGGACCAGATCGGTTTCTGCGCGTCACATCTTCCGATGATGTATAAAAACCAGAACCGTCTCGGGCTCGGTCTCATGATGCTTACGTATATGGACCGGCAAATGAAAACGCTCGAGAAGTTAGCAAAAATCAAATCGACGAAACCGTCGCTCTTTAAGAAGAATGACGCTGCCGATCCGGTTTACGCGTACACCGAAGAACAGCAGAAATCATGCTATGTATGCAAGCGTATGGCGCATACGTATGAGCGGTATCTTGCGACGATTTTCTATTTATACGACTGCGACAGCGTGTTCCGCGATAAGTTCGCGCGCGCCAAGGGCTTCTGTTTAAAGCATTACGGCGAGCTGCATAAGCTTGCGGCAACGTCGCTCAGTTCGAAGAACCTCGATCAGTTTTCCGAAGTGATGAGCCGGATTATGGTTGAGAACTTTAAGCGCGTCCGCGACGACCTTGAGTGGTTTACCGACAAATTCGACTACCGGAACGCCGATGCGGACTGGAAGAACTCGAAGGATGCGCTGATCCGCGCTTTGCAGAAGACGAACAGCATCTTCGTCGAAGAAGCGAAGAAAAAGTAAGACGAACCGGAGGAGAAGGATATGGTTGGAGAGAGTAATTACACGGAATGTCTCGTAAAGAGAGCGGGACGGGCTTCGGATACCGTGATAAAAGTGCTTATGCTTTTCGGCGTGCTGGTGCTTGGATTCCTTGCACTGATTACGCCCGGATTCCTTCAGTTTCTGATGGTACTTCTGCTTGTTTTCTACTGCTTCTTTGTGTTCGGGCAGTGGGCACGTTTCAAGGCGGAGTATGAGTATATCTTCGTTGACGGACAGATTGATTTCGACGTTGTCTACAGCGGAAGCTCCCGCAAGCATCTGAACCGGATTGACATGGATAAGGTTGACACGGTAGCGCCCGAAGGCGACCATGCGCTTGACGGTTTCAAACACCTTGAATTGAAGGCAAAGGACTATTCATCCCGTGCGCAGGACGCGAAAGTCTATGTGATCATGGTGAAAGGGGAGAAAGGCCCGGAGAAGATTCTGTTCGAGCCGGATGAGAACTTTCTTCAGTTTATGAAGAAGAAAGCACCCCGGAAGGTGATTCTGTAGCGTTAATAATATTTTATATATAAAGGAGGAAGATGTTATGGCGAAAATGATCGGTGAGGGCATTACTTTTGATGACGTGCTGCTTGTTCCTTCGTACTCCGAAGTAATCCCGAATGAAGTGGACATTACCACGAAACTGACCAATTCCATCACCCTGAATATTCCGCTTATGAGCGCGGGTATGGATACCGTAACCGAACACCGCATGGCAATCGCCATGGCCAGACAGGGGGGCATCGGTGTCATTCACAAAAACATGTCAATCGAAGCACAGGCAGAGGAGGTTGACAAGGTAAAGCGTTCCGAGAACGGCGTTATCAGTGACCCGTTTTCCCTTTCTCCCAATCATACGCTGCAGGATGCCAATGAACTGATGGGCAAGTACCGTATCAGCGGCGTTCCGATTACCGAAGGCCGTAAGCTCGTAGGTATCATTACGAACCGTGACCTGAAGTTCGAGACCGATTTTTCGAAGAAGATCAGCGAATCCATGACAAGCGAAGGACTGATCACCGGTAAGGAAGGCGTTACCCTCGAGGAGGCCAAGAAGATTCTTGCCGCAGCGCGTAAGGAAAAGCTTCCGATTGTCGACGATGAAGGCAACCTGAAAGGCCTGATCACGATAAAGGATATCGAAAAAGCCATCAAGTATCCGCTTGCCGCGAAGGATTCCCAGGGAAGACTGCTTTGCGCAGCCGGCGTCGGTGTAACTGCCAATGTTTTGGAGCGTGTTGACGCGCTTGTAAAGGCTAAGGTTGACGCGATTGTAGTCGATTCCGCACATGGCCATTCGGCAAATGTAATCCGTGTCGTTAAAATGATCCGCGACGCATATCCCAGCCTTCAGATCATTGCCGGTAACGTGGCAACCGCAGAGGGCGCCGAAGCGCTGATCAAGGCAGGTGTTGACTGTGTTAAGGTCGGTATCGGACCCGGTTCCATCTGTACGACCCGTATCGTTGCAGGTATCGGCGTACCGCAGATTTCCGCGATTATGGATGCCTATGAAGCCGCTAAGAAATACGACATTCCGATTATCGGTGACGGCGGAATCAAGTACTCCGGAGATATTACGAAGGCCCTTGCCGCAGGCGCTAATGTCTGCATGATGGGTTCCATCTTCGCAGGCTGTGAGGAGAGCCCCGGAGACTACGAGCTTTATCAGGGAAGAAAATACAAAGTATACCGCGGCATGGGTTCGATTGCAGCCATGGAGAACGGCAGCAAAGACCGTTACTTCCAGAGCAACGCAAAGAAACTTGTTCCGGAAGGCGTCGAAGGCCGTGTCGCCTACAAGGGACTGGTGGAGGATACCGTATTCCAGCTTCTCGGCGGACTCCGTTCCGGTATGGGATATTGCGGGGCCAAGGATCTCGAGACGCTTCGCAGAGAGTCCCGCTTCGTGAAGATTTCCGCCGCATCCCTTAAAGAAAGCCATCCTCATGATATCCATATCACGAAGGAGGCTCCTAACTACAGTGTGGATGAGTAAGTCTTTGTAAGGGGAGTTTTGTTATGGTAATGTCAAAAGCGGAGTGGCGCCGCAGACGCCGCAGGAAGAAGATGTTACGAAAGTACGCGACACTTGGGCTTCTTGCCCTGATTGCCGTTTTGGTACTGATTCTTCTGGTTAAGATTTTGACGGTAATCTTCAGGCATTCGGACAACGGCATCCTTAATAAGGCCGACGATGTCCCGATCTCGCAAAGCCTTCTTTCAATCAGCCGGTACGCACGTCCCGGTGAGCGGCTTGATTCCGTGAATAAGATCATCATTCACTCGAACAACACGCTCGGAAAGACCGCGCAGGAACAGCGGGATTATTACGAAAGCCTGAAATCAAAGAAAAATGACAACGAACGTCAGAGCGTGCATTTCATCGTGGATCTGGATGGTAAGATTTACCAATGCATTCCGACCAACGAAATCGCCCTGGCAGTTGCAGGCAACAACTTCAATTCGATTTCGATTGAGTATTGCATTACCGGAACCGACGGTTCCATGAGCGCGGCCACCTACGAAAGCCTTTGCAAGCTGGTCGCAACGCTTTGTAAGAAATACGGTTTCACCGAGAAGAAGGTGTTCCGCCACTATGACATGAACGGTCCCGCCTGTCCGATGTATCTCGTGAACGAAGATAACTGGGAGAAGTTCAAGGACGACGTCCGGGCAATCCGAAACGGCAAGAAGATAAGCGTTACGGACGGACCGATGAACAATCGTACGCAACTGGAACCGGGAGAATCCGGGGAAACCGGAGAGTAGAACCGATAAGGGCTGCCGCACCAAGCGACAGCCCTTTTTCTTTTTGTTCAGTTGTTTCTGAGGATTTCCCGGATAGTTTGTTCGGTTTTGAGGACTTCTTCCTGCAGTTCTCTTGCGGAAAGGACGTAGCTTCCTTCGCCGCGGATTATGATCTGCTCCAGGCTGTCGGAGGTCGCTACGCGGATCCGGCGGTTCTGTGCGTGTTCGTGCGTGAAACGTTCGATATAGCGATCCGCCGTTTCGGCTTCTTTCGTGAAGACGACATGGATGTTATGGTAGTCGAAGTATTCTTCGCCGTGCCCTTTCACGAGATATGCGTCAAATACGACGATGATTTCTTCGTTTCCGTAACCCCGGAAATTACAAAGCGTATCAAGAAGTTTGGAACGGGCCGCATCGAGGTTCGTTTCGGAAAGCGAACTGAGTTCCGGCCATGCATGAATGATGTTGTAGCCGTCCACAAGAAGATAAGCAGGACCGCTCAGATGCTTGGTCTCGGTGCCGCGGTAAGGCTTCGGCTCGGGTTTCCGTTCCGGAGCTTTTTTCTTTGCGTTCACATTTGCATGCGTGCTTCTGTGAAGAATCTCGTCGATTTCTTCGGTACCGAGCGCGATATCAAGCTGATCAATAAGATTCGCAGGCGGAACCCGTACTTCGTCATTTTTTTCTTCCTTCGGTGCGGAATATACAAACGGAAGATGCATATAGTTTGGAACCTCCTGCCACGGTACCGTAAATCCGCTTCCGTGCGTGCAGAATACCGAGCCCGAAGGATTTCGAAGGTCCGCCTCGGGGTCATACCCGCGCGCTGCGATGACTTCTTCTGGGTTGTGGCATTCCCGATAGCCGTTCACGCGGCAGGTGATGTGTCCGCGGCCTTTTGTAAGCGCCGGGAGTTCCTCGGGAAGCGAAGAGAGAAGCGATACCGGAGCAACGCCTGTAAGAACGGCATTGCCGTCCGCCGTGTCCGATTCCCTGTCAAAGGAAGCTTTTCGTAAATTAAGCGCGTGCATGACGCGGCCGAGCGATTCCTCGGGCGTTGTAAGCCGGAAGGCGTATTCGGGTTCCAGGAGCACGCAGCCTGCCTGCATCAAGGCGTTTCTTACGGCACGGTAGGTCGCCTGTCGGAAATCGCCGCCCTCGGTGTGCTTCGGATGGGCTTTGCCGGCGACGAGCGTGAAATGCACATCGGTAAGAATCGAGCCGGTCAGAATCCCACGGTGATTCCGCTCATTAAGATGCGTAAGTATCAGTCTCTGCCAGTTCTTACTTAACAGGTCCTCGCTGAGCTCACTGTCAAACACTAACCCGCTGCCTCTCGGAAGAGGACTTACCAGAAGATGCACTTCCGCATAGTGGCGGAGCGGCTCAAAGTGTCCGACGCCTTCCGCCGGTCCAGCAATCGTTTCTTTATAGACTATGCTTCCCGCGTCAAATGTGACGTCCGCGCCGAAGCGGGAGAGAAGCTCCCGTTTCAGTATCTCAAGACGGATCGGTCCCATGACCTGAAGATGCAGTTCGCGCATCGTTTCTTCGTAAATTACCCGAAGCGTCGGGTCTTCCTCTTCTAAAAGCCGAAGCTTCGGAAGCAGCTGTACCGCGTCCGAATTGATCGGAATCAAACGGTAGGAAAGTACCGGTTCGAGCACCGGAAGGCTGCCTTCCGCTTCGCTTCCGTATACGTCTCCCGCGCGGCTTTCAGAAAGACCGGTAACGGCACAAACCGTGCCTGCATCCGCCTCCGGAACGGTTTCGTATTTTTCCCCGGAATAGATACGGATCTGGTCACATTTTCCGGAAGGACCGACCGGCATCTTCGCGCGGAGCGTGCCGCCGGTAATCTTCATATGGGTAAGCCTCGTGCGGTCGCTGTCATAAGTGATCTTATAGACGCGTGCGCCGAAATCCGTTTTATAAGCGGGTGCCTGAAGAAGAGCGGGAAGCGCGTTTAAAAACTCCGTAACGCCCCGGTCCCGAAGCGCGGAACCGAAGAAGCACGGAAACATATGACGTTATTTTATCAAATCAGGGAACTGCGATTCGTCAATCGAGCCGTCCGAGAGGTAGCAGGCAAGGATTTCTTCGGAAAGAAGCGAAAGGTCCTCGGGGTCCTTATGCGACAGATTGACGATGTTATCGGACAGACGCTTTTTAAGTTCCTTAAGAAGAACCTGCTCGTCCGTCCCGGGGCGGTCCATTTTGTTTACGAATAAAACGGTCGGAATCCCGTAATGGGCAAGAAGGCTCCATAACGTTTCGGTATGGTCCTGCACGCCGTCGGTCCCGCTGATGACCAATACGGCATAATCAAGCGCCGCTATGGCGCGCTCGGTTTCCGCGGAGAAATCCACATGGCCCGGCGTATCCAAAAGAGTCAGCATGCAACCGGGAAGCGAGAGTACGGCCTGCTTTGAGAAAATGGTTATGCCGCGCTCGCGTTCATACGTGCGTGTGTCGAAGAAGGTGTCGCCGTTATCGACTTTTCCCATGGAACGGATGTTGCCGGCATGATAAAGCAGGGCTTCCGACAGAGTCGTCTTCCCGGCGTCCACATGCGCAATCATACCGATAACAAGCTTTTTCATAACGAGACCCCTCCTTTCGAAAAGAATACGGCAGCCACAATGTGACTGCCGCAGAAATCGTGTTTATTCGGTGCGGAGTGCGGTACCCGGAACCTACAACGCTGCAAACCGCGACGGAATCACTCCCGCAATCAAAGTCCGGCAGATACTGATGAGAATCAGTATCACGGCACCGAGAATCGGAAGCCGCGACAGACGGCTGATATCCGTGTAATGATGGATAATCAGGTTGATCGGTATGTTCAGCAGCACCGTAACGAGTATGCCGATCGCACCGGACACGAAGCCGATAATCATCGTCTCAGCATTGAATACGCGGCTGATATCCCGCTTGCTTGCACCGATGGAACGGAGAATACCGATTTCCTTGGTCCGTTCAAGAACAGAAATGTAAGTGATAATACCGATCATGATCGAGGACACAATCAAAGAGATTGCGACAAATGCGATGAGGATATACGTTATCGCATTGATAATCGTGCTGACCGAGGACATTAAAAGCGCGATGAAATCGGTGTATTCAATCTTCGTTTCCTCGGGAACGGAAGCGTTGTATTCCGCGATGATTTCGGTAATGCGGTCTTTCGCCTTGAAGTCCTTCGGATAGATGCTGATCATGAACGGAACTTCAAGACGCGCGTAGCCTAACAGCATCAGGTTCGTATCATAAGTGTTCTTGGTCGTCTGCTGCGAAGAGGCATTGTTAAGCTTTACAAGCATTTCGTCAGGCATATAGTTGATGTAGTCCGAAAGCGTGATTTCCTGACCCTCGGCCATAGCCTGCTTCAGCCGGTCAAACGCGCCGGTATCGTCACTTTCGACCATCATCTGGAACATCATCTGCGTCTGCGCAAGCTCAGCCTCACTCATCAGATCAAGGCTTGCAAGGAATGCCGCACGGATTTCGTCGGCGGTCAGATCCTTCGTCTTCTCAAACGGGATTCCGGTGAAAACATCCGTATCCGGATCGGCAAGCTGCGCTTTTACGATATCCCGCTTTGCGCTTTCGGTTACGATATATTCGGTAAGCTCTTTGGTAAATGCGACGGCCCCGTTGGCGGATGTTGCAACCGCTTCCTCATCGGGACGGATAATGCCGACAACCCTAAGCTCGGCACTTTTCTCCGGATCGAAGAGCAGCTTCTTCATAAAAGCTTCATCATCGCGTCTGCTTTCCCATGATCTCGTAAGATTATTGTATTCGTAGTAATCGGCGGGAAGCACGAGACGGAAGGTGAGCGAAAGCAGATCGTCATAGGAAAAAGAAATCTTTTCACTGACAATCTTTTCTCCGAGGAACATCTTCCGGATTTTGCCTTCGACTTCGTTCGGATCCTTAAGACCGATGGAATAGAGCGCGTAATCGCTGATTTCGTTGTTCTTATCGACGATGAGAAGTACTTCGTTCCATTCCTGCGGCCATTTGCCGGCAAGCAATTCGTATTGGGAATGCATCAGTTCTTCGTTGTCAAGCATCTCGGTGAAGACGCTCATCGAAGCGGAAGAACCGTACATCGAGGACATCGAAGTGAATTCGGAAACCGTGCTGTCGGAGGCTCCCATTGCGGAGTACATCGCCGACATGATCGTATTCGGATTCAGCTGAATGACGCCGTTCGACGTATCCGTCATGAAAACATTCGGTTCACACGTGTACGTGTATTTGATATCCGTAACGAGGTCTTTGATTTCCGTATTGGCATCGAGAAACTTTTTGAAACTCTCGAGGTCATTGGTCTTGATCTCGGCAAGCATCGCGTTCATCATCTCGCCCATCGCGTTGCTCGAATAGACGCGTCCGGGTTCGTGTTCTTCGGGCTCGCCGTTTCTTACGCCAAGGAGGGCGGAGAGCAGCGCAGACGTATCGGCCGTCTGCTGCTGAATCATCAGCGGATAAGTGGAGAGCGTCTCCTCCTGTACGCGGTTGATGTATTCCTGCACGCCGTTGCTTAACGAAAGAATCAAAGCAATGCCGATAATACCGATGCTTCCGGCAAACGCGGTCAGAATCGTCCGTGCTTTCTTCGTCATCAGGTTCGTAAGCGAAAGCGAGAGAGCGGTGAAAAATGACATCGACGTCCGTTTCGTCTTATGCTCGACAATCTGTTCTTCAGAGTCGGAAAGCGGCAGGCTGTCATCGGTGATTTCGCCGTCTAAAAGCTTTACGACACGGGTTGAGTACTGGTCGGCAAGGTCCGGGTTATGGGTAACCATGATAACCAGCTTCGTCTTCGAAATCTCCTTGAGAAGATCCATGATCTGGATGCTCGTCTGCGTATCCAGCGCACCGGTCGGCTCATCCGCAAGCAGGATATCCGGGTCGTTGACCATGGCACGCGCAATCGCGACACGCTGCATCTGACCGCCGGACATCTGATTCGGCTTCTTGTTTAACTGATCGCCGAGACCGACCTTCTCAAGCACTTCAATCGCACGTTTTCTCCGTTCGGACTTCGAAACGCCGGAGAGCGTGAGCGCAAGCTCGACGTTTCGAAGAACCGTCTGATGCGAAATCAGATTGTAGGACTGAAAGACAAACCCGATGCTGTGATTTCGGTAAGAATCCCAGTCCTTCGCGGTATATTCCTTCGTGGAGCGGCCGTTAATGATCAGGTCGCCGTCCGTATAGCGGTCCAAACCGCCGATTAAGTTCAAAAGCGTTGTTTTGCCGCATCCGGACGGTCCGAGAACAGCGACAAATTCGCTCTCACGGAACGAAAGGCTGATGCCTTTTAAAGCATGTACGGTTTCGTCTCCGACCGGATAATCTTTCGTAATTCCTTTTAATGTAAGCATAAATTCGTATAACCTCTTTACATTTGCATAAATATCCATAATGGATTATATCAGAAACAATGCAATCCGCATAGTGAAAAATGTGTGAACCGGCTTTTCTTTGTCATTTTCGGCGAAAATTTCCCCGCAAGTAAGAATTTCTTGCGTTTTATAAAAGAAAAGTGTATGATGAGACAGTAAGCATTTGCTGAAAATGTTACAAAAAAGGAGAAATCACATGAAAACGTTTAAAAAGCTTTTGGCATTTCTGTGCGTGCTGATGCTTGTGTTTGCTATGACAGCCTGCGGTGATTCGGATGACGATGACAGCAGCAAGAAGGGTTCATCCCGTAAGAAGGACAATACCGAGCAGAGCGACACGCCTACCCCTACGGAGGACCCGGATCCGACCGATAAGCCGAACCCGACCGATGCTCCGACCGACACGCCTACCCCCACCCCCACCAATACGCCTTCACCCGAGCCGACCGATGAGCCGGAGCCGACCCCTATGGCTGTCGGTGAACTGAACTATTCCGTAATCAAGGGCGATTGGAAGGCAACAAGATCCTTCACGATGGACGAGGCGAAAGAATTCTTAGAAGGCTACATGGACGATGAAGATACGAAGATCTTCCTCAGCGTTATGAAGGACGCCGGAATGAACCCCAAGGTGAATGTGGACTTCACGCTTTCCTTCACTTCCGAGAAGGACGTCAAGATTACCTATAAGGCGGATGCGCTTGAGTTCCTTAACGCGATTAAGCAGCTCTTCTCCGACGAGGAGTCCGCTTATAAGCTTATGGAAGCATACACCGGCATGTCCGTTGACGTTCTGAAGACCTATATTGCGAGCACCGGCATGAAGCTTACGGACCTGCTTGCAGATTATATGGATGAGTTCGACGGCCTGGAAGAGCAGATGGTTACGTCCGAAGAAATGAAGGTTGAGTACGAAATCGTTGACGGCAAGATTATCTTTGATAATTCTCCGGAAGTTTACGGTTTGTACAGCTCCGGTAAGATCAAGTTCATCGTAGACGATCCGAAAGCGCTCGGAGAAGAGGCCACATTCCTCTTTAAGGATCTTGAATTTTCGAGATAATCATATTTCCTATTGACAAATGTGACCGATTTCGGTATACTTGCGAAGGTGTCAAGAAAAAATCTTTACACCTTCGCATTTTTTGTGCGCCGGAGTTTGCATGGAAGAGCAGAGAAAAACCAAGAAATCCGAACCGGTGGACTGGCTCCGGGAAGCGTTGACGCTTGCTCGTTATTACGATTCGTACGGCGCATTGTTTGATGAACACCAAAGAGAGATTTTCGAAGATTATATCTGTAACGATATGTCGCTTTCGGAGATTGCGGACCGGGAGGGGATGACCAGACAGGGTGTTTCCGACCTCGTAAAACGGATCAGCCGGAAGCTTCACGAATACGAACAGAACCTTCGCCTTTCGGAACGGACCGAACAGGCGGAACAGGTGATTTCGGAACTCTCGGAACGGATTTCAAAAAGCAGTCTTTCGGAAACTGAGAAAGCAGAGTTTGTAAAGCTTTGCGGACGTCTTTCGGAAATGCTTTAATCGGAGGAAGAAACGTTGGCTTTTGAAAGCTTATCGGATAAACTGCAAAACGTCTTTAAGCGCCTTCGGGGCAAGGGAAGACTTACGGAAGCGGACGTTAAGGAAGCGCTCCGTGAAGTAAAACTCGCGCTTCTTGAAGCGGACGTTAACTTTAAGGTTGTAAAGCAGTTCATTGCTTCGGTGCAGGAGCGCGCCGTCGGGCAGGATGTGCTTACAAGCCTGACGCCCGGTCAGATGGTCATCAAAATCGTTAACGAAGAGATGATTTCCCTGATGGGCTCGGAGACAACCGAGATTACGCTCCTTTCCGGAGAGATTACCGTCATTATGATGTGCGGTCTTCAGGGTGCCGGTAAAACGAC
>CAMZEW010000047.1:0-12123 GCA_947305875.1 uncultured Lachnoclostridium sp. | reverse complement strand
CGGCGTTCCAGACCTCGTAGGAGGCGTCCTTCGGCACATAATAAGCCGTCTCCGTGCGGATTCCCTTATACTCCGAGGAAATTACCGTATACGCGGTTCCGTGGCGGCATTCGCTTTTATAACTCTCAAGGGGTTTGCAGACCGGAGCCCATGCGGCGGACCAGAAGTCCCCGTCCTCGCGGTCGCGAAGATAGATATAACGGCCGGGCTGGTCAAGCGCCACTCCGTTGAAACGGTAACGGATAATCCGTCCGTTTGCGCCGGATTTCACAAAACTGTAACCGCCCGCATTGTTCGAGATAATGGCTCCGTATTCCGGAGAACCCAGATAATTAGCCCAGGCGGACGGCGTGTCCGGACGGGTAATAACATACTCTTTCGCCTTCTCATCAAAATAACCGTAATTCATGGTTTGATATCCTTTCGTGTTACGCATTCTCGGGCAATGCCCATTGGAATGATTATAAACGAAAGAAAAATGAGAGTCAAGAACCCATCGCAGACAGCCGTCCGCCTGATTTGTGTTTTCTTATACTTTTATCGGCCGCAGATTGTTGCCCAAACCGTCTTAAAGGACAGCTTCTGGCCGGTGTGGAGCATCAGCCCGCGGTAGATTCTCGCCGCAAGCCAGATGACAAAGAGCGCTGCTGCCATAACCTCTATGCAGACAATCGCGCCGCCCAGCAAACTCATGTTGCCGGTCAGAACGTCAACCGGTACACAGAACGGAGCCGTGAACGGGATGTACCGAAGAACACGCACCACGCTTTCCGAACCGGTCAGCGTTGCGAAATAGGTAAGCATCCAGAATACAAGCAACGGGAATACGAACATGCTGTTCGCGGAAGCCGTTTCCTCGGGCTTTGAAACGAAGCTGCCGCCCATCGCCGCAAGCGCAAAGTAGATAAACGTACCGAAACAGAACACGATAACGCTCATGATAATTGCTGCGGGCGAGAGCGCGCTGCCGCCGATGTACTCACGCAGGTAATTGAATACCGTCACGAGCTTGTTCGTAAAATCGTCGGCATATACGGCCCTTCCGATGAATCCGCCGGCGAACAGGCCCAGAACCGCCGAAGCAACCCAGATCATGAACTGTCCGAGCGCCAGAACGGAAAGAGCGAGCGTCTTCCCGAGTATCAGCGCATTCGGCTCGACGGAAACAAGCATCGTCTCCATCAGCTTACTCGTCTTCTCTACGGAGACTTCCTTACAGATGGTCTGTCCATGCATCAGAATAAGCATATAAAGCACCAGCCCGAGAATTGCCGGAAGAATGCTTTTAATCAGCATGTTAAGAAGGCTGACCTCGTCGTCCGTCGTTACGCTTCTCGCTGTAGGCTCAATCATAACAAACGCGATCATGGCTTCGGTCATATTGACGCTCTCGTACACGGCCTTTTTGACCGCTTCCGAAACCGCGTCGCCGGCTTCCATAGCCTCACCCTTGCCGATATCCGACTTGTTCGGAATCTTCACGCGGGTACGGTAGGTCGTCTTTCCGCCTTCCTCAACCTTCTCGACGATTGCGAGAATCTCACGTTCCTTATCCGCAATAGCCGCGAATACAGCGTCCTCGGTTCCATCCGCGTAATCGAAATCCCATCGGAGCGGCTCGGCTTCCGAACCGTCAAGCGGTTCTTCCTCCTTCGGGATAATATCCTCGAATTCGGTCTTATTCAGAATATGAACGATTGTCCTCTTCTCCGGCTCTTCCTCTCCGGACACTTTATTCTTCTTCGGCCGTCCGAGGAAGAAGATGAGCGCCGTTGCCCCAAGGAATAAAAGAACGGCAAATATGATCGTTGTACGGGCAAAACCGTTCCGTTTCCAGTACTGTCTTGACGTAAATTTGAATACGGAGCTAAAACCTCTTGTACTTCTCATGCGGCTTTACCCCCTTTCGCCTGCTTTAAGAACTTGAAGATGTCCTTAAACTTAAGCTTTGTCCCGTTATAAAGAATCAGCATCTCGTATACGCGCGCCGACGCAATCAGAACAATCACGTCAAGCACGAGAAGAATCGCGACAGCCGCGAGCTTGATCCAGATGCTCCCGACGCCGACCAGGCAGATTCCCGGAAGGAAGAACGGGCTCGAAAGCGGAACGAATACCGCTGCATAGAAGAGCGGACTCGTAAGCGATTTCTGCATGCTCATCGCCGCGAACATCGCAAGATAAGCACCGATCATCGTGCTGATGGTAAGCACCGAAAGGCTCTCCTGCAGTTCTTCAAGCTTCGATACAAGCGATCCGCAGAGACCGGCTATGAAGCCGTAGAGCATCACGCCGAACGCCACCGCGAGCAATGCAATCATCACATTTACCGGCGTAATATTCTCAAAAATGCCCTCGGGAAGCTTCATCTTTAAGTAGTTCTCCCCGGTTACAAGCGCGGTTACCCGGTTCGAGACAAATGCGAGGAAAAACGTGATTCCAAGCTGCAGTACAACCGAAACCACCTGTGCAAGCACCTTGCCGAACACCAATGCAAGGGGACGGACGGAGGTCAGAAGGTATTCCATGACCTTTGACGATTTGTCGGTCGCAACAGCGGTCGCCACCTGCGTGGAACCGGTGATGGCAATCATCATGATGATGAAAATCAGACCATATACAACCCAATACTTGGCGCTGGAAATATGGGCCCTTTCCTCTACGAACGTGCCGTCCTTCTCCTCAAGAAGACCGACCACGTCGTATTGTACTTCGAGCGCCTTCAACTGTTCCTCACCCATGCCGGACGCTTCGTATTTGAAGACGTTGAACTCGTCGGCGAGCAACTGTCCGATATAATCGCACTCCTTCTCCGTAACGTCCGACTCGATGGCTCGGACGATATCGAAGCTGACGCCGGTCATGCCGGGACAGATGTGAATGATAATGCTCTTCGGTTCTTCGTTGACCTCTTTCGCAAGGTCTTCATACTCTTTGCCGTAGACCTGTACAACCGGAATGTCCTTAAAGATTTCCTTCTCTTTGAACACTTCGGCGTTAAAGCCCATCGCGGTAAACTGGAATTCATCGAGCACGTACACTTTCTCGATTACCACTTTATCGATGTCGTATTCCTTCTTCTCCTTGCCCTTCGACGTAAACGCTTTCATCGTCGGAATGGCAAGAAGGGAAATCACCCATGTAATAATCATGAAGATAAGAAACGAGCGGTTCTTCCAGGTCTGGGTCAGAGTGAAGCGGAATACGTTGGTCCATCCACGAAACTCACTCTTTCTCATCCGTCACACCTGCCTCTCTCACAATCTCCGCTGCCTCGTCGGAAGCAGCTTCCTCAGCGGTCGGGAGATATCCGCCGACCTTCTCGACGAAAATCTCATGGAGACTCGGTTCCTTCAATTCAAAACGGATTACCGTGATGTTCTTGTCAATCAGCATACGGAGAAATGCCATCGCCTGCTCTTCGCCGGTAACACGGAGATGATACTCGCTCGGAAGCTTCTCAATAACCGTAAGCCCTTCCTCCGCAATCAGCTGCTCAAGCTCAGACTCCTGCTTGTCGCCCATTATGCCGACGGTTTCACATTTGACGAAGAGATTAATGCGGCCGTAGCTCTTCTTAATCTCATCCAGATTGCCCTGAAGCACGGTCTTGCCGTGATTCAGAATCGTGATGTCCGTGCAGAATTCCTCCACGGTAGGCATCTGGTGGCTCGACATGATGACGTATTTGTTCTTCGCAATCTCCTCACGGATAACCTCCTTGAAGAGGTCGGTGTTAACCGGATCAAGACCGCTCATGGGCTCGTCGAGGATCAGAAACTCCGGATCGGAGATCAGCGCAGCCATCAGCTGAATCTTCTGCTGGTTACCTTTGCTGAGCTGGTCAGCAAGCTTCGGCTTCGGGGCTCTGCCCTTCGCATTCTTCGGCGGGAACAGATACTCGTCCAGCTCAAGACGGCTCGACCAATGCTTAATGCGCTTCATCGCATCGGCTTTCGAAACGCCCTTCAGGCGGGCGAAATAAAGCAGCTGGTCAATCAGGGAATACTTCGGATACAGTCCGCGCTCCTCTGCCAGATAGCCGATGTTCATCGTCTTCGGATCCATCTCCTTGCCATTGTAGAAGACCTCTCCGGAATCACGCTGCAGCATTCCGAGAATCATCCGGATCGATGTCGTCTTGCCGGCGCCGTTGGTGCCGAGAAGGGCATACACGCCGGGCTGATCCATCCTAAGATTCAGGTGGTCGACTACGACTTTGTCGCCGTAGGATTTCACCAGGTCACGTACTTCAAAACTCATGTCGCATCCTCACTTTCTTATACTTCCATATTCAATTCACGGGAATCCAGCCAAATGGTAAACGGTCCGTCATTCACCAGAGAAACCTGCATGTCTGCGCCGAACTCACCGGTTTCAACGGTCAGTCCGTGCTCCTCACGAAGCTTCCGGACGGAATACCCGTAGAGTTCCTCCGCACGGGCGGGGTCTCCGGCATTCACGAACGACGGGCGGTTGCCTTTGCGGCAGTCTGCATACAGCGTAAACTGAGACACGAAAAGAACGGCGCCGCCCACATCCTCCAATGAGAGGTTGGTCTTGCCGTTCGCATCTTCAAATATACGGAGCTTTACGAGTTTCGAGAGCATCTTGTCGGCTATCGCCTCGGAATCCGTTCCGCAGATACCCAGGAATACCAGATATCCTCTGCCGATGGATCCGACAGCACGTCCTTCCACCGAAACCGACGCGCTCTTTACACGCTGTACAAGCAGTCTCATAACAATCCCCCTATGTAAATTCCGTTTACCATAATACACTCTGCCCGCCACAAAGTCAAGATAAACTTGACGGTATGGGCTGGTTATACTTGACGGTGTGGGCTGCCTCTGCGGAAGGATTTCTCAGGAGCTGAATCCTTCGAAAACCTCCTCCGGGCGCGCCCACACCTGTTAGATGTTATATATGCCCACGCCTGTAAGCAATCCAGCCCCGTGGGTTTTCTTCGGACTAGTCTCGAAAGATTATTCCGTCTTCGGGTGACATGCTGTCTATGATTGCCAACGATTCGAGGTGGACGCCCATCGAACGGATTTTGGCTCCGCCGGCCTGGAATCCCTTCTCGATTGCGATTCCGCAGCCGATCAGTTCGGCGCCGGAATCCCGGACAATCTGAATCAGACCTTCAAGAGCGCAGCCGTTTGCCAGGAAATCATCGATAATCAATACGCGGTCCTCCTGCCCGAGAAACTTCTTCTCCACAATCACGTTGAACACGCGGCCTTTTGTAAACGATGTAATCTGCGTCGTATACAGCTCGCCGTCCAGGTTCTTGCCCTGCGTTTTCTTGGCGAACACGACTTTGCATCCGAATTCCTCTGCGGCAATGCATGCGATACCGATTCCGGACGCTTCAATCGTAAGGATTTTGTTCACGCCTTCTCCGGCGAAAAGACGCTTCCATTCTTTCGCCATCTCACGGAACAGCGTCACATCCATCTGGTGGTTCAGGAACATGTCGACTTTCAGGACATTTCCCTCCTTGACAACGCCTTCTTCACGAATCCGGTCTTCCAAGAGTTTCATGGCATTCCTCCTCAGTTATATTATTAACAGTATAGCACTGCGGATTTCGTTTGACAAATGAAATCACATGTGTTAGATTACATACGACATAGTTCTGACGGGAAGGATTCCGACCCGGAAGAGAGATATGAGGAAACGGTTCCGACGGGGAGGCTTCCGACCCGGAAGGCGGTTTATTCTTTGTGCCCGAAACCGGTTCACTCTGATTCATAAAAGGAGAAAAACCATGAAGAAAATGTTATCCCTGCTCCTTCTTCTCGCCCTGACCGCAATGCTTGTTGCGGGCTGCGGAAAGAAAACGAACAACACTGAAACCACCGCTACCCCGACTGCTTCGGCTCCGACCGAGAGTGTCACGGAGACTCCTTCCCCGGATGCTCCGACCGACACGCCTTCGCCCGAGCCTTACAAGGCAATTGACATCAATGTCGCAGTTCTGAAGGGACCCACCGCCATCGGCATGGTGAAACTGATGTCCGAAGCGGAGGCCAAGACCGCGAAGAACAACTACACATTTACCGTAGCAGGAACGGCCGACGAGATTACCGCCTCGATTATCAAGGGCGATATCCCCGTTGCAGCGGTTCCCTGTAATCTTGCTTCCACGCTCTACAACAAGACGAACGGCGGCGTAACCGTATGCGCGGTGAACACGCTCGGCGTGCTTTACATTGTAGATACCGGCGACAGCGTGCAGACGGTTTCCGATTTGAAGGGCAAGACCATCTACGCTACCGGCGCGGGCACGACTCCCGAGTATACGCTCCGTTACCTTTTAACCTCGGCCGGAATTGACCCGGACAAGGACGTAACCATCACATTTCTCTCCGAAGCAAGCGAGGCAGCTGCCCGGATTGCCGCTGCAGGCGACGAAGAAATCATCGCAATGCTTCCGCAGCCGTACGTAACGACCGTACAGATGAAGATGCCCGAGCTTCGCGTCGCGCTTGATGTGACCGCCGAGTGGAACAAACTGAACGATTCGACCGTCGTGACCGGCGTCATTGTTGCCAACACCGAATGGCTTAAGAACCATACCGAAGCCTTCAATGTGTTCCTTGAGGAATACAAGGCAAGCACCTCATTCGCAACCTCTTCGGTAGATGAGGCTGCCGAGCTCGTGGAGCACTTCGACATCTTCAAGGCAGCCGTTGCCAAGAAAGCTATTCCGCAGTGCAACATCGTTTGCTACACCGGCGACGAGATGAAGAAGGCGGTTTCCGCTTACCTGCAGATTCTCTTCGATGCGAACCCGAAGGCTGTCGGCGGCGCAATGCCCTCCGATGACTTCTATTTCGTACCTTAATCATTCCGAACAAAAACAGCCGGTCCCACTGGGAACCGGCTGTTTTATTATGCTCTTTAAGAGTTATTCGATTGTGATGCCTACGCCCTGATCTTCTGCCGGGCGGCTGCAGGTGATGGTCAAAAGCCCTTCCTTAAAGGAAGCCTTAATCGTGTTCGCGTCCACCTTGCCGACGCGGAACGAACGCTCCATTGTACCGTAACGGCGGTCGTCCTCACGGAAGGTCTCTTCGCCGTCAATCTCCGGCGCCGTCTTCTTGGCGCGGACCACAAGCGAATCCTTGCGGTAATCGAGCTTAATGTCACTTCTTAAGCATCCCGGAAGCTCGCATATAATCTTCACCTGCGAAGCGGTATCCATACGGCTTGCGGGAATATCGTATGTTGCCTCCTGTGCGGAATTCTCCTTCCGCTCGGAAGCCTGCGGAGCCTTCTTAAAGAAATCCGTACCGAACGGCGTACCGCGGAAACTCTTCGTTCCGCTCTCCTTCTGCAGGTCCTGAATACCCTTTTCAATCGAATCAATCAATCCGTTCAAAAGATCCGAGGTCTTTCCCAAAAAATCATCATTTGTCATAGTTTTCTCCTCCTTGAAAGCGTTCGTAAGGTAAATGTGAATTACCTCTTTCCTCTGTTATACACAATTTCCGCCTTTTTGTCAATCCCCCGCGGAGAAATCAGTCCTTCATCCGAAGCACCCTGAGAAGCAGCTCCCATGTCCGCTGCACGGATGCGATGTCGAGGCGCTCTTTCGTGGAATGGATGTCGTTAATGTCCGGTCCCATGCTGACCGCGTCGAGTTCGGGAAGCTTGTCGATCATAAGCCCGCATTCAAGCCCCGCGTGAATTGTCTGCACAAGCGGTTCTCTCCCGTACTGTTCGCGGTAGGCCTTCACGACTTTCTCGCGAAGCGGCGAATCCGGACGATACTGCCAGCCGGGATATTCACTGTTCCGGGATACCGTCGCTCCGAAAAGCCGCGCAAGCGTCCCGATTTTTTCACAAAGCGCTTCCTTCTCCGATTCAATCAGACTTCTTACCGAAACCGCAATTTCGGCTTCCCCTCCCCGGGTGTTTATAATTCCGACATTATCGGATGTTTCCACAAGCCCCGGAAGGACACTCATCGCCTGAACGCCGAAGGGAAGCAGGTTAAGAAGCGTAAGAAGGTTTTCTTCGGATTGCCTTGTCAGGACATTGCTCACGGCTTCTTCAGAGGGTTCTGCCGTTTCCGAAACCGTTACCGAAAAGCCGTCCTCTTTGCCGGCCAGAGCGCTTCCGAGCACCGCCGCGACAGCATCCGAATCGGGCTTCTTCGGGGCCCTTACAATCGCCGTTGCTTCCGAGGGAATGACATTGTCTTTCGTTCCGCCGTTGACGGAAACCACGCGCAAATCCTGCGTCTTCTTCATCTCCCTGATTACGCGGGCCAAAAGCAGTATCGCGTTCGAGCGGTTCTTCTCGATTTCCGTCCCGGAATGCCCGCCCTTAAGGCCTCTTACGGAAACCGTATAAAACGCACCGGTCCCGGTTTCTCTCGTAAGCGGCATATGAAGCCTAAGCGTCGCACCGCCCGCACAGCCCACAATAAAGATGCCTTCTTCCTCGGAATCGATATTCAAAAGCCGCCGTGCACGAATGTTAGCAGGGTCAATCGCATGCGCTCCGTCCATCCCCGTCTCTTCGTCTATCGTCGCAACGAAATCGATTGCAGGGTGCGGAATCTCCGGGTCGGAAAGGACCGCTAAGGCAAATGCAAGCGCGATTCCGTCATCGCCCCCGAGACTCGTGCCTCGGGCACCGACAAGCGCGCCGTCCGTGAACAGGTCAAGCCCTTCCGTCATCATATCTTTCGGGCAGTCCGGTTCCTTCACGGCAACCATATCCATATGCCCCTGCAGAACGATTCCCGGCTCCTTTTCATACCCGGGCGTCGCGTCCGCATGGATAATCACGTTCCCGCATGGCTCCTGCACATAAGAAAGCCCTTTTTCTTCGGCAAATGCCGCGAGATAATCGCTGATTGCCTTCGTATTGCCGGATCCGTGCGGAATCCCGCAGATTTCTTCAAAATACCGGAATACCGGCTCGGGTGTAAGCCCGGAAAGGATTCTGTTCTTCATATGCATCCCTCTTATTCTCCGTTATAATATCTGGTCTAACAAAGAACAGCGGGCCGATGCCCGCCGCTCTCTACTTGCTTATCGAATCTGGAACTCCTCATCGGCGAGCCGGAACCGGTCGCCGACCTCCAGCGGAACTTCCTTGCCGGCGGGAATCCGTTCCCCGTTTACGTAGGTACCGTTGGTCGCGTTCAAATCCACGATGTATAATTTGCCGCCGCGGCGAATCATTTTTGCATGCGTACGGCTGACTGCCGGGTTGCTGGTGATGCAGTAATCTACGCGGACACGCTCTTTTCCCATCAGGAACTCTTCCTTCTCACACAGGAATTCCTCCTCGGTGCGCATGCGCATGATCACAAGTCCGTGGGGATTGGTGACCCCGAGAAGCGATGTCTTCTCCGAGCCCTCTCCGATTATATCCTCAGGGTATTCGCTGTGGAAAGGCTTCAGAAGCGAGGTCGTGCCGAAGTGCGGCTGACCGTCCTGAAACTCCGGCGGCACCGTTCCGTACTTTTCAACGCCTCTGTTCGATGTTTTCGCGTGACCGTGGCGGTTTTCCTTCTTGTTGCTGATAAAAAGCATTACAAGGACTCCCACCATACAAACCACGAGTATACATACCACGATTGAGAGCAATGTAACTATTCCGTCCGTCGGTGTACTTGCGAGAAATGCCACGACTCCGTCAGTCGACATATTCATGATTCCTCCGTTGCAGTAATCATTATTGGGGTCTATCGGATGTATTTCTTAAGGGCCTCCGCCTTATCAAGACGTTCCCAGGTGAAGTCCGCGTCGGTGCGTCCGAAATGTCCGTATGCGGCTGTTTTCTTATAGATGGGGCGCCGCAGGTCAAGCATCTTGATGATTCCGGCCGGTCGGAGATCGAAGTTCTCGCGGACAATCTGTACCAGTTCTTCATCGGAAACCTTTCCGGTTCCGAACGAGTCCACCATGACCGAGGTCGGTTCCGCAACGCCGATTGCGTAGGAAACCTGAATCTCCAGCTGATCGGCAAGTCCTGCGGCAACCAGGTTCTTCGCCACATAGCGGGCTGCGTAGCAAGCGGAACGGTCCACTTTCGTGCAGTCCTTACCGGAGAATGCTCCGCCGCCGTGACGGGCGTATCCGCCGTATGTGTCAACGATAATCTTGCGCCCGGTAAGGCCGGAGTCGCCGTTCGGTCCGCCGATTACGAACCGTCCGGTCGGATTGATAAAGATTTTCGTTGCATCCGTCATCATCTCCGCGGGAATCACCGCATCGATAACGTATTTCTTCACGTCCTTATGAATCTGTTCCTGCGTCACTTCGGGGTCATGCTGCGTGGAAACAACAATCGCGTTCACATGAACCGGCTTGCCGTTCTCGTCGTATTCAACCGTAACCTGCGACTTGCCGTCGGGACGGAGATACGGAAGCGTACCGTTCTTGCGGACTTCCGCGAGCCGTCTCGTCAGCTTGTGCGCAAGGCTGATCGGCATCGGCATATACTCGGGCGTCTCGTTGGTTGCATAGCCGAACATCATGCCCTGGTCACCCGCGCCGATGGCGGCAATGTCCTCGTCCTTCATCTCGCCGGTCTTCGCCTCAAGCGCCTTATCCACGCCCATCGCGATGTCCTTACTCTGCTCATCGAGCGCCACAATCACGCCGCACGTGTCAGCGTCAAATCCGTACTTCGCGCGGTCATAACCAATCGCACGGATCGTATCGCGAACGGTCTTCTGAATATCCACATAGCCTTCGCTCGTAACCTCGCCCATGACCAGCACCAAACCGGTCGTGATGGATGTTTCGCAGGCCACGCGGCTCATCGGATCCTGCTTTATCAGCTCATCGAGAATCGCGTCGCTGATCTGGTCGCAAATCTTATCGGGATGTCCTTCCGTCACCGACTCCGAAGTAAACAATCTCTTCTCCATGGTTTTTCCTAACTGTCTCCTCTCGGCGTTACCGCCGGAAAATGTGATGAAAACAGTGCCGGAACAAACTTCCGGCACTGGAATGCCTTTCTATGCGAATTTCGGCTTACGGCGTCCGGGTGAGGCGGTCTGCTTCTCAATCGAAGCACCGAGCGCCCGAAGCTTCTCATCGAAGTTTTCGTAGCCTCTTTCGATATATTCAATGTCCCGGATTACGGTTCTTCCCTCCGTTGCCAGAGCTGCAATCGTAAGTGCCGCGCCGGCACGCAGATCCGGTGTGTTCAGAATGGCTGCGGTTGCCTTCTCGATTCCCTCGATGATGGCAACGTTGGAGCCCTCAACCTTAATATTCGCTCCCATTTTCCGAAGCTCCGCAACATACTTGAAGCGGTTCTCGAAGATGGTCTCATTGATATAGCTGGTTCCGTCGCCGAGCATCAGAAGCGCTGCCATCTGCGGCTGCATATCGGTCGGAAAACCGGGATATACGCGGGTCTTTACGGTGCTCGCGTGAGGTCTGCGGCTGCAGCACACACGAACGGAATCGTCGTATTCATTCACTTCCGCACCGATTTCCACGAGCTTCGCGGAGATGGCTTCCAAGTGCTTCGGGATAACGTTCTTCAAAAGCACGTCGCCCTTCGTTGCGGCAGCCACGCACATAAACGTGCCTGCTTCAATCTGATCGGGAATGATGGAATAGGTATTGCCGTGGAACTTCTGCACGCCGCGTACACGGATTACATCGGTACCTGCGCCCTTTATGTTCGCGCCGAGGCTGTTCAGGAAGTTGGCCACATCTACGATGTGCGGCTCCTTCGCCACGTTCTCGATGATGGTCTGGCCTTCGGCCATGGACGCCGCAAGCATAATGTTGATGGTCGCTCCGACGCTTACCACGTCAAGGAAGATATGGCTTGCGCGAAGATGCGATGCGGTGGCGTGAACGAAACCGTTCTCGGTTGTTACGGTTGCTCCGAGTGCCCGGAATCCTTTCAGATGCTGGTCAATCGGACGGGATCCGATATCGCATCCTCCCGGCATCGCTACGGTTGCATTGCCGCGCTTTCCGAGAAGCGCGCCGAGCAGGTAGTAGGACGCGCGGATCTTCTGGATGTAATCGTAATCCACCATTTCCGTGTGGATCGTCGCGCCGCAAATCCGTACCGTGTGCCGGTCAACCCGGTCAACTACGGCTCCGATTGCCGCGATTGCTTCCA
>CAMZEW010000046.1:0-12330 GCA_947305875.1 uncultured Lachnoclostridium sp. | reverse complement strand
TGACGTACATCTGGTCCTTTTCCTTATCCGAAAGCTTTTTATCGGGATCGTTGGAAACCGACCGGGTTTTTAGGTTTTTAAGGCACATCTCGAGTTTTTCCCTGCCGAAGCACATCAGTTCATAGCTGAACGATTTCGCCCGGATGGAAAAATAAGCCGCGTAATACGCAAGCGGATAATAAACCTTGCAATACGCAATCCGAAGCGCCATCATGACGTAAGCGCACGCATGCGCCTTCGGGAACATATACTTAATCCGTTTGCAGGATTCGAGATACCAGTCCGGCACGTCCTTCTCAAGCATGGCCTCTTCCATCTCAGGCGTCAGTCCCTTGCCCTTCCGGACGCTTTCCATGATTTTGAAGGAAAGGCTCTTTTCAACGCCCATCGAAATCAGATAAGTCATGATATCGTCACGCGTACAGATGGCGTTACGAAGCGTGCACTTGCCTTCGGTAATCAAAGTCTGTGCATTATTGAGCCACACATCGGTACCGTGCGAAAGGCCGGATATCCGAATCATGTCCGAGAAGCTCTTCGGATGCGTATCCCGAAGCATCTGCATGACGAATTCGGTGCCGAGTTCGGGAAGACCCAAAGATCCGAGGTCGCAGCCGTCCAGTTCGCCGGGCGCAATGCCGAGCGCGTCCGTAGATTCGAAAAGCGACATGACTTTCGGGTCATCCATCGGGATTTCTTTCGCATTTAACCCGGTAAGATCCTCAAGAAAACGGATCATCGTCGGGTCATCATGACCGAGAATGTCAAGCTTTAACAGGTTATGGTCAATCGAATGATAATCGAAATGCGTCGTAATCGTATCGGTTGTCATGTCATTTGCCGGATGCTGTACGGGCGTGAACGAATAGATTTCCTCGCCGTGCGGCATTACAACGATTCCGCCCGGGTGCTGGCCGGTCGAACGTCGGACGCCGACGCAGCCCTTTACAATCCGGTTGATTTCGGCGGTCCGCTTATTGAGACCGCGCTCGGCATAATACTTTTTGATATAACCGAACGCCGTGTTATCGGCAACCGTCGCAATCGTACCGGCGCGAAATGTGTAGCCTTTGCCGAACAGAACTTCCGTATAAGCATGAGCGGCCGACTGGTTATCGCCGGAGAAGTTCAGGTCAATATCGGGTTCCTTGTCGCCTTTAAACCCGAGGAATGTCTCGAACGGAATGTTCTGGCCGTCCTTCTTAAGCGGCTTTCCGCAGACCGGGCAGATCCGGTCGGGCATATCAAAGCCGGACATCTGCGCGTAAGGCTTTACGAGGTCCGAATCGAAATCGTTAAAGTGACAGCCCGGGCAGTAATAATGCGCGGGCAGCGGGTTTACTTCGGTAATTCCGGACATCGTCGCTACGAACGAAGAACCGACCGAACCGCGGGAACCGACCATATAGCCGTCCTCATTCGAATGCTTAACCAGTCTCTGCGCAATAATGTACATTACCGCAAAACCGTTGTTGATAATGGATGTCAGTTCCTTTTCAAGACGCGAACTGACAATCTCCGGAAGGTCCTCGCCGTACATCGAACGCGCGGTATTGTAGCACATCTCACGGAGGTCACGGTCGGAGTTTTCGATGACCGGGGGACATTTGTCGGGACGAACCGGTTTAATCCGTTCAATCATGTCATTGATCTTATTCGGATTCGTTACGACAAGTTCATAAGCCTTCTGTTTCGGGAAGTATTCAAACTCCGCAAGCATCTCTTCCGTTGTACGGAAATAAAGCGGCGGCTGCATATCGGCGTCGTCAAAACCTTTGCCGGCCATGATAATACGCCGGAATATCTCGTCCTCCGGATTCAGAAAATGCACGTCGCAGGTGGCAACGCAGAGTTTTCCGTCATCGTCAGCGAGCTGCACGATCCGCTTGTTCAGTTCCTGAAGATCCTCTTCTTTCGTAATCCAGGGATACTTTTCAACGTCGCGGATTAAGAAAGCGTTGTTGCCGCAAGGCTGAATCTCATAATAGTCATAGAAATCCCGGATACGGCGCAGTTCCTCTTCCGGCTTGTTATCGAGTACAGCGCGGAACAGTTCGCCCGCTTCACACGCAGAACCGACAAGAATGCCGTCGCGATACTTCCGAAGAAGGCTCTTCGGAATCTTCGGCCGGTTATGGAAATAATCGATATGCGACATCGAAACGAGACGGTACAGGTTTACGCGTCCGATATCGTTTTTACAAAGCAGAATAATATGATAACTCGGAAGCTTACGGAGCGCTTCCTTGTCTTTCTCAAGATCATAGTGAACCGGGTTACCGGCCTCATCGGTAACGCCTTCGTCATCGACGATATAGCCTTCACAGCCGTAGATGATCTTGAAATTCTTAAAACGCGCCGTCTTCTCTTCGTCGTCCGCGAATTTTTTCGGGTCAATCGCGTGGCTTGCCTCAACGAACGACTGCACAACGCCGTGGTCGGTAATCGCAATCGCGGGGTGTCCCCACTCAAATGCGCGCTGTACAAGCTCTTTTACATTGGTCACGGCATCCATGTCGCTCATCTGCGTATGCGCATGCAGTTCGACACGCTTAACGGCAGAAAGATCATTCCTGCGGGCTCTCGTATCTTTATGTTTCTTAATTCCGAATACGCTTCCGATAACGATCTCGCGGTCGAATTTGTCGTATTGCGCGATACCCTTAAGCATCACAAACTTACCGGGCGCAATCTCCGGCTTCACAGCATTCAGCGTGTCTTCTTTCACGAACAGCTTCACATTGATCGTATCGGTGAAATCCGTTACCGAGAAGCTTACAAGATAGCGGTCGCCGGATTTCAATACGCGATCCTCATAAGAAATCACCTGACCGGCGATTACGACGTCGCCGATTTCGTCCTGGATATCCATGATCTGCATGATGCGGTCTGCGGCAAATGCCTTGCCGTAGATGATATCCGGGTCGGCAGGAACGGCGTATTTTTTCTTCTTTTCCCTGTCGTCCGGAGCTTTTACAATTTCATCTTTGCTCTTCGGCTTCTGCAGATCCTTCGGCTTCTCGCCTGCATGCTTCTTTGCTTCCTTACGGGCGCGTGCGGCTTCGTTCTGCGCGATGAATTCCTGCATCGAAAGGAAGTATTCTTCCATAACGACTTCGCTTGACGGCATATAAACAAATTCCATGAAGATGTTGCAGTCGATGCCCGTCATCTCAAGAATGCTCTTCTTAAGTTCGTCGATAATATTCTGTTTTCGGGACCTGGTGATATTGTAATCCTCAAGAATCACGGTAAGGCAGTTATCCTCGCCGCGGAAATCGGCATCATCGAGAAATGTGCCGTCGAAATGATCGCGGCACCGGATATCCTCGAGCACGTATTCTTTGATTTCATCCCAGATTTCGGAAATCTCCCGGTTGTAATACCGCGGATACGAAACAATGACGCGGACGTTTCTTCCGGCATCGAAGAAATACTGCTTTAAGAGAGCACGCTCCAAAAGCGGAAGCATCGCCGGTCGGATTAAAACGTCCGAACAAAGACGGACGCGGATATCTCCCTCGGTCTTAGGCATAGAGACAGAATCCACGTCGCAGTTTGAAAAAGTATTCAAAACCCTCGCTTCAAGCGAAAGGTCCGTAAAAACATCCAATAACTTCATATATAAACCCTTAATTCCAATGATCCAGTTCCTTCTTCAATTCGGAAAGCAGACAGTCTTCGGGAACCTTTTGAAGCACTTCGCCTTTTTTGAATATAAGCCCTTCCCCGCGGCCGCCTGCGATACCCAGGTCGGCTTCTCTTGCCTCTCCGGGGCCGTTCACAACACAGCCCATCACGGCTACTTTGATGTTTAAATCATATCCCGAAACGAGGTCTTCGACCTTCTTCGCAAGACCGATTAAGTCAATCTCGGTTCTCCCGCACGTCGGGCACGAAACAAGCTGAATACCGCTCTTACGAAGTCCGAGCGCCGAGAGTATAGTCTTTGCGGAACGAACTTCCTCCTCGGGACGGTCGGTAAGCGAAACCCGTATCGTATCGCCGATACCCATATAAAGAACCGTTCCGATTCCGATTGCTGATTTGATATTGCCTGCGTACAGGGAACCCGCCTCGGTAATGCCGACATGAAGCGGATAATCCGTCGCTTCGGCGAGCAGTTCATGCGCGCGGATTGCCATCGGAACATCCGATGACTTAACGCTGATTACGATATCGTGAAAATCTTCGTTCTCAAGCATCTTTACCTTATCAAGAGCGCTTTCGACGATTCCTTCCGCGGTCACGTGACCGTACTTTTCCAGTATCGGTTTCTCAAGCGAGCCGCTGTTCACGCCGACGCGGATCGGGATGCCGTGCGCCTTCGCGCACGAAACGACCGCGCGGACATTCTCTACGGAGCCGATATTGCCGGGATTGATCCGGATTTTATCGGCACCCGCCTCAATGGATGCAATCGCAAGCCGGTAATCAAAATGAATATCGGCTACGAGCGGAATGGTAATCTGCTTTTTGATATCCGCTATGGCATTTGCCGCAGAAACAGTAGGTACCGCTACCCTTATAATGTCGCAGCCGAGCGCCGTAAGGCTTTGAATCTGGCTTACGGTTGCGGCGACGTCCTCGGTTTTCGTGTTGCACATCGACTGTATCAATACGGGATTACCCCCGCCGATCAGCCGGTCACCGATTTTCACGACTCTCGTATGTTCGCGGTACATAAGGACTCCTTAGTGGAATACGTTACTGATATCGTTGAAAAGGATAAATACCATCAGAATCATCAGAAGAACGAAACCGATGAAATTGATTAAGCCTTCCTTTTCGGGGCTCATCCGCTTGCCCCTTATAATCTCAATCAGATAAATCAACAGTCTTCCGCCGTCCAATGCGGGAATCGGAAGCAGATTCATCACACCGAGGTTTGCGGATAAAAGAATCGTCCAGTTGAGAAGGTTCAAAAACGCATAGAACACGCCGTCCGTCTTATAACTCGTTTCCATGACGTCGGACATCTCGCTGACTACGCGGACCGGTCCGCCGATATCCTGCCTGGAAGCTTTGCCGCGAAGCAGATAGCCGAGACTTTTGATAACGGACTTGATCCAGTAATTGACTTCAACGGCACCGTACTTGACGGTTTTCAGAAAACCGATCCGCTCCCGGCCGTTCACGTTATACGAAAAACCGAGCGAATACATCTCATTAAACTTCGGCGTAATCGTGACAATCTTCGTCTCGCCGTCACGCGAATAACCGATTTCCACAGGGGTGTCGCCGAACGGATTCTCTTCGATATAGCTGACAAAATCCTTGACATTTAACACAGGCATCCCGTTGATTAAGACAATCCGGTCGCCTTTCTGCATGCCGGCTTCGGCAGCCGCGCCGTTCTTGACGACGTCCGTAAGAATCATCGGGCCGTCCCCCTGCTTGCTGCCGTCCACCTCATAATAGATGCCGATATAATATTTTGCGGTGTGTATGGGGTCATATGTTACGGTCTGCCGCTTTCCGTCACGCTCAAACGTGATTGTGACCGGATCTTCGCCGATACCGTCGAGCACCTCATACAGGTTAAGTTCCCGGCCGATATGAATCCTATGGCCGTTATAGCGGACGATCAAGTCGCCTTCCTGAAGACCGGTCGCCTCTGCAATCGTCTCGTCCACATCGGTAACGTAACACGGGTCGTAGCCGATTGCGTTCAATATGATAAGCGACAATAGAAATGCCAGTATAAAGTTGAAAAACGGTCCGGCGAATACGATGCTGATGCGCTTCCATACCGACTTCGAATTGAACGAGCCCTCTTCGTCCGAAGGCTCCGCTTCGCCGAGCATCTGGCACGAACCGCCGAACGGCAGCAGCTTTAAGGAATACTTCGTGCCCTTATAGTCCTTCGAAAGAAGCCTCGGCCCCATGCCGATTGAGAACTCTTTCACGATGACGCCGTTCACTTTGGCCATGATAAAATGACCGAATTCGTGAATCGCAATAACGATGCCGACCATGAAGATCGCAATCAGAATTTCAATCGGTTTGCTTAATGACATGAACGGTTCTCCTTTGAAAGAGACGAAAGCGTCTCTTTTTCCACTTCAAAAATCGTCGAAAACTGCGGATTCTTAACAACGTTATGGCGTTCCATCGCACCGGCAATCAGCTTGGCGATATCCGTAAATCCGATATGCTTCTTCAAAAACTCCGAAACCGCGAATTCATTGGCTGCATTGAATACCGTCGGCATGGTTCCGCCGGTTATCATCGCCTGTTCGGCTAACGAAAGCGCAGGGAAGTTTATTCGGTCCGGTTTCGAAAAATGCAACGCGCCCGCTTCAAACAAACTGAGCGGCTTCGCGGTCATCGGCTTTCTTTCGGGATAAAAGAGCGCGTATTGAATCGGAAGCTTCATGTCTGGCATTCCCATCTGCCCGATTACCGCTCCGTCGATGAATTCAACGGCGCTGTGCAGAATGCTTTCGGGATGGATCACGACCGTAATCTGCTCAGGCGTAAGGCCGAACAGCCACTTCGCTTCCATCATTTCGAGTCCTTTGTTCACCATGGTAGCAGAATCAATGGTCACTTTTTGTCCCATCGACCAGTTCGGATGCTTAAGTGCATCCTCCACCGTAAACGATTCCATCTCATGTATCGTTTTGCCGCGGAAAGGGCCGCCTGACGCGGTCAGAAGAATGCGTTTGATCTGCGGATGTCCTTCCCAGAATGGTCCGGGATAAGAAAGACCCTGAAGCGACTGAAAGATTGCCGAATGCTCGCTGTCGACCGGATAGATATTCACGTGATGCTCTTTAGCAAGAGGCATAATAAACTGACCTGCGGTCACCAGCGTTTCCTTGTTTGCAAGCGCAATGTCCTTTCCGGTACGGATCGCTGCCTCTGTCGGAAGGATTCCGATCATGCCGACCATCGCGGCAACCATCATATCGTATGCCTTATAAGAGGCACATTCGCATAAGCCTTCCATACCGGTTAAGACCGTAACCCCCGAAAGGTCCGAAATCCGGATCCGAAGATCTTCGGCCGCCTGTTCATCGAATAAACATACCATCTCCGGGCGGAACTCCCGAATCTGTGATTCAATCAGGGTTACGTTCCTTCCGGCAGCCAGAACGGCAACGGAAAAATCATCCGGGAATTCCCGGACGATATCAAGAGTCTGTGTTCCGATGGATCCTGTGGATCCGAAGATTCCCAAACGTTTCATGCATTATACCATAAGAACAGTTTAACAAGATAAAAGACGCAAGGCGCCGTGAACAATACGCTGTCAAAACGGTCCAGAACTCCGCCGTGGCCGGGAATCAGCTTACCGTAATCCTTAATGCCGTTATCCCGTTTGATTGCCGATGCGGTCAGATCGCCGAACATCGAAAGAACGGCCGAGCAGGCGCATACGATGCCGATGACAAGCCAGGTCGCAAGCGGGCTGAAATCCGGAAGATGCTTCGCGCAGCACAGTCCGTATACCGAACCGATCAGAAAAGCTCCGATTACGCCGCCGGCACAGCCTTCCCACGTCTTCTTCGGGCTGAGCCTCGGGAAAGCCTTATGCTTGCCGATCGAACAGCCAACCAGATACGCAAATGTGTCGCTGCCCCACGCACCGAGGAGAATCACCCATACAAGAAATACGCCTCCCGGAAGCGCGCGCGTCCGATAGATGAAACTTAAGAAAACGCCGACGTAAACAAGCCCGAACGGAACCGTGAACATGATGTCCGATTTCCGCTTCGGGAAGGTGAATACATAAGAAATCATCAATACAAGAAGAAATACGCTGAATGCCGGAAGGAAATACTGTTCGCTTCCTTCGAAAAGCATTGTGACGTAATAGACAATCAGTCCGATATAGCCGATAATCGCCTGGGAAGTCTTCTCTGCGTGCACCGCACGGAACAGCTCATACATTCCGAGAAGGGACAGAAACAGAGTAATTCCGAACAGAACGAATCCCCCGAGCCGGAATGAAATCAGCGCAATGATTACCAATACCGCACCGCTTAAAGTTCTCTTAAGCATCACATAAACCGCCGGCCGATGCCGGTCCTTTCCTTATGGTCAGATCCCGCCGAACCGGCGCTCCCTGCCGTTATAAAAGTCGATTGCCTTCTGCAATTCCTTTTTGTTGAAATCAGGCCACAGCGTATCCGTAAAGTAAAACTCCGAATAAGCAAGCTGCCACGGAAGGAAATTGCTTGTCCGAAGTTCGCCGCTTGTCCGGATCATCAAATCCGGATACGGAATGCCTGCCGTATCAAAGAAGCCGTAGAATACTTCTTCGCTGATCTGTTCGGGCTCAATCGTTCCGTCCTTCACGCCGGCAGCAACCTTCCGGACGGCTCTGAGAATCTCATCCCGACCGCCGTAATTGATTGCAACCTGGAATTTCAGTCCCGTATTCGACGCGGACACTTCCTCAAGCTTACGGATACTGTCCTGCAGGTCCTGATCAAGTGCCGAAATGTCCCCAATCACGCGGACACGCATGTTATTCTTACTGCTTCGCTCGATACTGTCCTTCATATACTTCCGAAGCAGGTTCATCAAAGCATCCACTTCGTCCTTCGGACGGGACCAGTTCTCGGTCGAGAAAGCATAAATTGTCAGGTATTCGATTCCGAGGTTATAAGCGTCCTCACAGATCTGTTCCGCAACGCGGCTTCCCTGCACATGTCCTGCCTTTCTCGGAAGCAGGCGCTTCTTCGCCCAGCGGCCGTTGCCGTCCATGATAATGGCTACATGACGCGGAACGACGTATTCTTTTTCTTTCGCCATAACATTCTTCTTTCCATACAAATCGGGGCGTATCGCTACGCCCCGGAATCTTTTTGGAACGATTAAACGGTCATGATTTCTTTCGCCTTGTCGGCAGCAACCTTATCGATTTCTTCAATAAAGCGGTCCGTCATCTTCTGTGCGTCGGTTTCCATCTTCTTTACTTCATCCTCGGAAATATCCTTGCCCGCTTTTTTGATGGCGTCGTTGGCGTCTCTGCGGATGTTCCGGATGGCAACCTTGGATTCCTCGGCCTTCTTCTTCACATCTTTCGAAAGTTCCTTACGCCGGTCCTCGGTAAGCTCCGGGAAGGTCAGGCGGATTACTTTGCCGTCGTTGCTCGGCGTAATACCGATATCCGAAGCCATAATCGCCTTTTCGATTTCCTTAATCATCTTGGATTCCCAAGGCTGAATCATGATGACTCTCGCTTCGGGAACCGAAATGTTGGCTACCGACTGGAGCCCTGTGGGCGAGCCGTAATAATCGACTCTCAGCTTGTCGAGAAGATGCGGGTTGGCACGTCCTGCGCGGATGCCCGCATACTCTTCGCGAAGATTATCAAGCGTCTTGTTCATTTTGACTTCAAAAGGGTTCAGGATTTCGTTCATATCTAAATACCTCCTCCAAATACACTTTTAATTGTTGACAACCGTTCCCGTGCACCCCTCGAGAACGTTCCGGACGATGCTGTTTTCGACATTCAGATCGAACAGAATCATCGGCATATTGTTCTCCATGCAAAGCACGGATGCGGTCAGGTCGACGGCCTTCAGCTGTTTCGTAAGAATCTCCGTATACGTCAGCGTATCGTACTTCTTCGCGTTCGGATTCAAAACCGGATCGCTGTCGTAGATCCCGTCCACGGACTTCGCCATAACGATGCAGTCGCATTCGAGCTCAATTGCCCTTAGAGAGGTGCCGGTGTCGGTGGAGAAATAAGGATGTCCGGTTCCGCCGCCGCAGAACACGACCTTACCGGCTTTCAATGCCTCCATCGCCTTATCCTTCGAGAACAGCTCCGTAAAAGTACCGCATGCAAACGGCGTAAACACCTGTGTCTCAACTCCGAGATTCCGAAGACTTTCGGAAACGTAGATGCAGTTCATGACCGTCGCTAGCATTCCGATCGAATCCGCTTTCGTCCGCTCAATACTCTTGCATGCGCGTCCCCGCATGAAATTGCCGCCTCCGATTACAATCGCGACCTGTACGCCGCGGTCCACAAGTTCCTTAATCTGCTTTCCGACGGTAAGTACGTTGGCTTCATCGAAGCCGAAGCCCTGCTCGCCGGCAAGAGCTTCTCCGCTCAACTTCAAAAGAATGCGTTTATAGCTTCCCATAACTGCCTCCGCTGAATCTGTGCTGAACTAATTTTACCATACCGGTATACAGAATTCAACCATTGTTCTTGTTCTTATCTTTCTTCTTACTGATTACGGCAAATGTAATCGCCCCGATGCACAATGCCGCTGTGATAATCGGAATCAGGAACAGGATAATCGGGAAAGAATCGTTCTGTTTTGTTTTTTTATTCGTCGCGGCTTTGGGGGAAGGCGTAACATTTTCCGTAACCGGACCGGGCGTGACGGCTTCGGTAACTGTCGGCACAGGCTTTCCGGTCGGAGCGGCACCGTTCGATACTTTAATATTAATCACGGAATCCTCATCCGGCATATCGAAATAAAATGTGCATCCCTTATTGAAATCCCCGTAGATTTCTTCTTCGGGAATCGTGAGAAGCACATCCCCGTTTTTATTTCTGACGCAGATTTCTTCCGCCTTGTAGCCTTTTCCGTTCCCTACGAAAACTACTCCCACATGAGTTCCCGTAAGAACAAACATGCCAGGACAATAGCTGTATTCATCCGGATATTTTAACCATATCGATTCGCTGTCCGAGCTGACCTCTATGCCGACCAGATTGCCGAGATCACAGCCGTTTTGATCGACAGAAATGCAATCCAATGAACACGAAGCAGCATCGGAGAAACGCAATGTCACCGGAAAATAATTGTTTTCCTGATAAGAATCCGAAGTCTTATCGAAATTCAGTTCCGACACAACCGTTTGAATATTCGAATCGGGACAAACGGAAAGGATTCCCGTCGAAGCATCATATTCAATATCGGCACCGGCGTTGCCGTCCAGGGAAAAACGATAATACGGATAATCCAAAGAGTAATCCCATGACGCGTCTTCCCACTCAATATCACTTGCCGCGCGGAATACAAGCGGGAAATTACAGTCCTCGGGAACCTGTGCGGTACCGTCCGTAAGATCAATCACGAGCGGAATCCTTGGTTTGAATACGGCAGAAACAAGGATATCATAATCCGGCATATAAAAATCATACTGTCCGAGAGGCAGAAAAGTGTTCTCTTCCGATTTCACATCGGTTATCATAAATCCGCCGAAATAACACCCCTCAGGGGGTTCGGAGAAAAACTGAGAAATACTTAAATGCGTGCCGTATCGGGCTTTTTCAATAATCGGGGAATACGGATCATTATAGATTCCAATCGTAACATTCTCCATATATATCGAATGCTTTTCGCTGTCTTTCTCGATTACCGGGGATTCCGTCGATTCATTATCCACAAGGATCGTAAGTTTTCCGATCTGACCGTCATTAACGGTCATGGAAAAGGAACAGCCGAGACTGTATCCTTCGAGCCTTGACACAGTCGGATGAAACCCTTCTAATAAGGAATAATCCGCAAAGCTGATATCCGTCGTTCCGTCCTGATCCAAATCAAACACTTCATAATACCCGCCCTGTTCTGTGATATGACGGATTGCATAAAACATATTCGAAACCGAAACAACATCTTCTTCCGGAACGGAACATGAAGGGTCCGTAAGGTCAAAAACATACTCTCTCTGCGTTGTTGTCGTCACCGCTTCAAGCGTTACCGCTTTAGCCGGCATTACAAAGTAAAAATCCATATACTTGCTCTGTATGCCTGAGTCGGATTCCCATGTCTTGAAGAATCTTCCGTTCTCGCTGTCTCTTACAATCTTCACATATTTTCCGCTTCCGGATTCGGTAATCCTGTTTCCGTTTCCGTCCTCCGCGTGGCCGCCCTTTACGGTAATCGGATAAGTCTTCGGATACTCGCCGAATTGAAATGTGACCGGCCAATATGCACCGCTGTTAAGCCCCGAAAGAGTTATGTTTCCGCTAACGCTGCAGGTTTCGGAATAAACCGTAAACCGGCCGTCCGAATAAACCACGTCGACGGTACCGTCGCCGTCAAGATCATAAGACTCCTGCTCATCATAATAATACCTTATCCCGTTAACGGATTCCTCAACACATACCGCCACATCCCGCGGCTGTTCGCAGAACCCTTTGGTCAGATTGATTGTAATTGCATTCTTCTTTCCGGTAACGGCATGAATCGTCAGGTCCATGGACGGCATTACAAAATCATCGGTTACATAAGGATATGTATCATATGCCGGAGAATCATAGTATTTCAAAAAATCGGATACTCCGTCCGCCGTCCAGTACCTGAGATACGTTTCTTCATTCCACGGATAAAAAAGTTCAATCCATTC
>CAMZEW010000045.1:0-12541 GCA_947305875.1 uncultured Lachnoclostridium sp. | reverse complement strand
TCGAATTCTTCTAAGACATCGCCGACCGGATCCGGAAGCGAAGCTACCTGTCTGAGTCCTCCGGCCATTCCCGTGATGCGGCTTTCGGTAAGGCGCAGGCGGTCAACAAGCGCGGGAGAAACGCCTTTCTTCTCCGCATTCCTAACATCGATGGCATTTGCCGTAAGAATCGAAGCCGATTCCTTTATCAAAAGATCCGCTGCATGCAGTAACGTTTCATTTTTCTTTTCGGTGCCGGTCACACCGAGCACTTCGGAAGCAAGTCTCGCTTCCTTTCCCATAATCAACAGATTCATAGCATTTCCTCCGCATTTATTCGGCCGCCGGACAGGTATAGCGGTCGGTTTCGGTCAAAACAAGATTTACCGGCACATCGTTTCCGTCATACGGCACGCTGATTGTCTTCTGCATCTCATAAGCAAGCATCACGCGCGGGATATCCGGGTATTTCTTTAAGAACCGGTCGTAATAGCCTCCGCCGTAGCCGATCCGGTTTCCGTCCGCGTCAAATGACACGCCCGGAACAACAATCAGTGCACTGCCTTCCGTGGGATCGATTACTTCACTTCCTGCGGGTTCCGGGATTCCGCATACGCCTCTTTCCATCACGGTATCCTTCGTATAGAGACGGAATTCCATCTCGTGTCCCGGCAGGCATACCGGAAGCGCAACCTTCTTGCCGTCCTTCCACGCCTGTTCGAACAGGTAATCCATCGAAACCTCGGCGCTTACGGAATAATAGCCGAGTATAATATCCGCATTCCGATAGACGTCTTCCCGTACGAGTTTATCCGTTACAATCGCGCTATAACAGAGAATCCGCGTTGCGGAAAGGCTTCTCCTGCGGTGTTTCATGATTTTTCGAAGTTCGCTTTTTGTCATCTTACTTATACTTCCTTGGTCAGTTTACGGATTTTATATTCTTGTCACGTTATTCGGCTTCTTCTTCAGGTCCTTCACGTCGGTAATCGTACCGTCCGGATTCACCAAAGAAATGTTCTCGAGCGAACTCTTAAGGTCCGCCCGGATTGCCTCAATATATTCTTTTCGAAGCGCGGCCTGTTCGGCTTTTTCTTCATCCGTAAGGCCGACTGCCTGCGATTTATGATACAGCGTGTTAATCCGCGCTATCTTATCTTCGTTCATGCGTTTTCCTTTCTCTGAAGGTAATTTATCAGGTGGAAATTCTCATTCCTGTGAGCAAGGAACAGCGTTCCGATGTTCTTTCCGTCAAGCACTCTTCTTAAATTGTTCATATCGTTGCCGTTTGCGATCACCATATCGGCACCGGCATCGTTCGCGACGCGCGCAGCGCTGATTTTGGCAGACATACCGCCGGTTCCGACGTCCGTGCCGGCACCCTTCGCCATCGCTTCGAGTTCGTCGGTAATGTAAGGAATCTCTTCGACAAGCTTCGCGTCCGGATTCGTTCTCGGGTCATCCGTGAAAAATCCGTCCTGATCGGAAAGAATGATCAAAAGGTCCGCATGAATAAGCGCCGCAACAATTGCCGAAAGCGTATCGTTGTCGCCGAATTCGATTTCGTCGGTCGCAACCGTATCATTTTCATTCACGACCGGAATGACACCCATCGCAAGCAGGCGCATGAACGTGCTCCTTGCGTTCCTGCGCATCGTATCGTTAATCATCGTGTCTTTCGTAATCAGAACCTGCGCCGGTACCTTATTGTATTCGGCGAAGAGACGCTGATAAACCATCATGAGCCGCGACTGTCCGATGGCCGCGCACGCCTGCTTCAGGTCCTGTTCCTTCGGTCGTTCGTTGATATTCATCGTCTTGCGGCCGACCGCAATCGCTCCCGAAGAAACGAGCACAACTTCCTTGCCGGCGTTCTGCCAGTCCGCAAGAATCCGCACAAGCCGTTCCATTTTCTCGAGATTCATGTCTCCGGTCTCCGGATGCGTCAACGTGGAAGAACCGACCTTCACGACAATCCGTTTCTTACCCTGCATCAATTCCGTGCGATCCATTTCATTCCTCCAAAGTATATTGATATTCTTTGATAATCTCTTCAAAAACTCGGATGCCGTCCATCGCGGCCGAAGTAATTCCGCCCGCATATCCGGCTCCCTCTCCGCAGGGATATAATCCGGCAAATGTGACAGACTGCAGATTCTCTCCCCTAAGAATCCTTACCGGCGAAGACGTTCTCGACTCTACCGCGGAAAGCAGCGCGTCGCCGTTTGCAAAACCGGGCATCATCCGGTCGAATGCTTCCACACCCTCAATAATATCACCGGACATCCATTCGGGAAGCACCGGTCTCAGATTCGTATAGCTTACGGCGCCTTTCGTGCAGGGCGATATGGTTCCGCAATCCGTACTCGTACGGTCCGCTTTAAAATCCTCATACCGCTGCGTTGGAATCTTTCCGTCACCGGCTTCATAAGCCTTCCGTTCAAGGTTTCTCTGAAATTCGACTCCGGCAAGCGGATTGCCGGGTTCTGCGGGATTCTTATAATCTCCGGGAGTTACCGTCACGACAATTGCGGCGTTGCTGTTCTCCGCGTCACGGCTGTGATTGCTCATTCCGTTGACCGTAAGCATGCCGGGTTCGGACGAAGCATTCACGACATAACCGCCGGGGCACATGCAGAACGAATAAACGCCTCTTCCGTCCTTACACATATGCGTCAGTTTATAATCCGCGGTCGGAAGCAGATCCGCCGCATCCCCGTACTGGCAACGGTTCACCCATTCTCTTTTATGCTGAATCCGGACGCCGATTGCAAACGCCTTCGGCTCCATCGTGATACCGCTTTGATAAAGCGTTTCGAACGTGTCTCTGGCACTGTGCCCGATTGCAAGCACGCATGCTTCGCACGGAATGATTTCATCGGAAACTCTTACCCCCGTAAGACGGTTTCCGTCCGTAACCAGACCGGTCACTTTTGAGTTAAACCGGAAAGTCCCGCCGAGCTGTTCGGTTTCTTTCCGCATATTTACGATGACGTATCGAAGAAGGTCCGTTCCGATATGCGGTTTATTCTTATAACGGATCTCCTCCGGAGCTCCGAATGCGGCAAATGTGTCGAGGACAAATTGTCCTTTGCCGTCCTTATCCTTTATGAGCGTGTTTAATTTGCCGTCTGAAAACGTTCCTGCGCCTCCCTCGCCGAACAAAACGTTGGCCTCGGGATTCAGCTTGCCTGTTTCATAAAATGTCTCTACGGCCTCCACGCGGCCTTCCATCGAAGGTCCTCTTTCAAGAACAAGCGGTTTAAACCCTTCTTTTGCAAGAAGATATGCTGCGAAAAGTCCTGCAGGTCCTGCGCCGATCACAACCGGCCGGTGCGGAAGCAGCTTCGTTCCGCTCACATGATAACGAAATGACTTCGGGGTATATTCTTCAAAGCCTTTTCTTAATAACCGTTCTTCCGATTTCACCGAAACGGCAACCGAATAGGAGTACGATATCTCCGGTTTCTTACGGGCATCGATTGACTGCTTTAAAATCCTGAGTTCCGTAATATCGGAAACCGGAATCCGAAGCAGTTTCGCTGCCGCATTTCGAATGTCCTCTTCCGAATGTTTCACCGGAACATGAATTTGCGAAAGTTTAATCATAGATTCCTCAATCAGAAATGTCCCGCCGCCGTACCCGCAAGGATACCCGTTGCAAAAGCGAACTGCAGATTGTAACCGCCGCACGTTCCGTCAACATCCAGCAGTTCTCCTGTCAGATACAGTCCCTTCTGCAGCTTGGATTCCATCGTCTTCGGGTGGATGCCGGACACCGTAACGCCGCCGGCCGTCACCTGCGCCATCGTAAAGTCCTTCGTCGAAAGAACCGGAAGACGGAATGCCTTCATCTCTTTTGAAAGCTTTTCGATATCGGGAATCGAAAGCTTCGCGGAAGGCGTATCGGCCTTTAATCCTGCCCGCAGGAATACGACATACAGAAGTTTCTTCGGAAGCAACGTGCAGAGCGCGTCTTCCGAGGTTCCGTTTGCGCATGAATCAAGCTTATCGCAAAGCACCTTCACGAGTTCTTCTTCGGAGAGCTCCGGCATAAAGTCGAATTCGATAACCGCTTCGCCCTTACGTCTTAACACATCACCCGCATAACGGCTTAACTGCATGACGGCAATCCCGCTGACGCCGTAATCGGCGAACAGCACTTCGCCCTTCTCCGTATATTCGTTTTCAACATTCTCAAGCTTCGTATAAAGATGCACTTCGGCATCGGTCCGTACGCCCGAAAGCGTCTTCAGATTCTTATCCTTGGCAACCAGCTGCACGAGTGCCGGAAACATCGGATTCAATACGTGTCCGAATGCCTTCGCGGTATCATAACCGAACGGACCGGCTCCGAGATTCTGCCCGGCAAGTCCGCCGGTAGCAAGAATCACGCGGTCGAAAGTCTCCTGTCCCTGGGCTTCTTTTGTAAGATCCCGGTAGGAAACCTTGAATCCCTTCCGTTCCTTCGTAACCTTGTTCACTTCAACCGAGCAGCGGACCGTAACGCCCGCGGAAGCAAGTCTTGAAGCAAACCATGTGACAACCGAAGCCGCCTGCTCGGATCTCGGATAATAATACCCGCGCTTTTCCTTAAGCATCAAGCCGTGCTTTTCCAAATACTCACGAACTGCCTCCGGCGGACATGCGTTAAGCACCTGCTTCACAAAGGCGGCATCCCCGCCCCGGTAACAGTCGTCCGTCAGTACGTCGTTACTGAGATTACATCTACCGTTACCGGTTGCAGCAAGCTTCTTGCCGAGTTTCTCGTTATGTTCAAAGAGGACAACCTCCGCACCGGCTTCACGCGCCGTAAGCGCAGCCGTCATGCCGGAAGCGCCGCCTCCGATAATTGCAATTCTGTTCATACGCTACCTTCAAAAATCATTCCCGCAACAGGTGCAGTTTTGTAAGAATATTCGCAATGCCTTTGCCCTTCGGCATATCTTCGATTTCCTTCCGGGAGATTCCCTTTAAAAGAATCAGCACGGAGAAATACACAAAGATCGAAAGGAAAATTGCCGCAAGGCACGCAATCAGATTATTTACGCCCGGATGGTCCGGAAAAGCTATTCCGAGAATCCAGATATTGAACTGAAAATACATGTTTGCAAATGCGGCCATCAGCCCAGCGGAAACCAAAGGAATCACAAACGTTGTTCTCCACTCCTGCCGGTAACCGAGCAGTCTCTTTATGCTTCTTCCGTTCAGCATACATACGATCAAAGCGAAAAGAATGTTACAAAGCACAAGCGCAATCGCGTTCAACTCCGTAAAATGCAACAGCGCAGCAAGTACACAGCAGTGAATTACAAGTGCAATCAGCGAATGCCAAACCGGAAGAAACATATGGTTGATTCCCTGAAGGACGCCGTTCGTTACCGTTGATAACGCAAAGAACACAACTGCGATACCGCCGATCTGCATCATCAATGCACTGAGTTCCCGGCCGTCTCCGTAAAGCATCCGAAGAATCGGACCGCCGATACTGATAAATCCGAACGCGCACGGAAACGCGATGATCATATTCAGTTTGACTACCGAGGCAATCTTCTCCTTTGACGTCTCTACATTGCCTTTTGCGATGAGCGCAACGAGATTCGGGACGATAGCGGTTCCCATCGCGGATGCAATGGCTACCGGAACGTTCGTTAAGAGTTTGTATTTGCCGGAGTAAATGCCCCACCAGGTGTTACGTGTCTCTTCGATGATGCCCTTTCCGTTAAGCGTCCGGTTGAAAATCGAAACGTCGATGGTTCCGGAAAGCTGATATACCGTCTGGCTGATGACAACCGGCAGCGCGGTCATAATCAAAACCTTCAGAATCGTGAAACAGCGTTCTTTCTCCTTCGTCGTATCCTCAAGAAGCTGCTTCACATAGTATTTTCTTGTCGCCAGGAAGATAATCACGAGCGTAACTGCCGCCGCGCATGCGCCGAGGAACGTTCCCCATGTACCGCCGGCAGCACCGTAAGCACTCTGCTCACCCGTTCCGGCGTATTTCTTCACCATGAAAACGGCAGCACCTACCGAAACAACGGCATTTACAATCTGTTCGATTATCTGCGAAAGCGCCGTCGGCACCATATTGCCGAAGCCCTGGAAATATCCGCGGATTACACCCATCACCGAGAACACGAAGATCGTCGGAGCAAGAACGCGAAGCGGAATCGCCACTTGCGGCGTCTTGTTAAACTTTCCGTACAGGTCCGCACCGATATACACGAGAACCGAAGCAACCGCCCCTACGGCAAATCCGAAAGCAAGCCCGACATAAAGCACTCTCCTCGCATCCTTATGCCGTCCGGCGATGCGTCTTGCGGAAACGAGCTTCGAAACCGCGAGAGGAAGGCTGTACGAGCTTAAAAGCAGCGCAAGGCTGTAGAACTCGAATGCTGTCGAATAATAGCCGTACGCATCGTCTCCGATGATCCGGGCAAGCGGAATGCGGTACACAAGACCGATCATCCGGACAATCAGCGAAGACATCGCAAGAATGCTTCCCTGAAGAAGCATATTGCTGTGCACTTTGTTTCTGCTCTCGATATCCATTCTCAGTTCGTGTCACGCGTGATTCCGAGTTTTCTCAGAATCTCCTCCTGTTTCTCTTCCATGACGGCACGTTCGTCGTCATCCATATGGTCAAAACCGCACAGATGAAGCATGCTGTGCGCTACGAGAAATGCCATCTCTCTACGGATACTGTGCCCGTATTCTTCTGCCTGCGCTTCCATCCGCTCAAGAGATATTACGATATCCCCGAGAAGAAGCTCCCCGCTGTCCGGATCCGAATATTCCTCCGGCGCGTCCTCAACCATCGAGAAGTCCGCGGGCGTTTCGTAATCGATCATCGGAAAAGAAAGCACGTCGGTCGCGCGGTCCGTATTCCGAAAATCACGGTTCATCTCACGAATGCTTGCATCATCGGTAAGAAGCACATTGACCGAGCATTCATAAGGGCATCCTACATAATCTAACGCTGCGTCAACAACCGTTTTGATGGTTTCGTCCGCGTCGAATGCGTAAGTCCGTTCGCATTCCCGCTCAATGTTTACGCTCATAGCGGACCTCCCGGACTCCGGTATTCTTTCGAATCGCGTCTCTTCTAAGCACCTTGTCGGCGCGTTTTTTTTCGTAAGATTCGTAAGCCTGCACAATCTTCTGCACAAGCGGATGTCTTACGACGTCGGCGCTTGTCAGCTCGCAGAAAGCAATTTCTTCAACATCCGAAAGCACGCGGTACGCAACATCCAAACCCGAAACTTCTCCGCTCGGAAGATCCTTCTGCGTCCGGTCGCCGGTGACAACCACCTTCGAGCCGAACCCGATACGCGTCAGAAACATCTTCATCTGCGCAGGCGTTGTATTCTGAGCTTCATCGAGTATGATAAAGGCATTGTCGAGCGTACGGCCGCGCATATATGCGAGCGGAGCCACTTCAATCAGCCCTTTTTCCATATTCTTCTGAAACGTTTCGGCGCCCATAATCTGATACAGTGCGTCGTAAAGCGGTCTCAGATAAGGGTCAACCTTACTCTGCAGATCCCCGGGAAGAAATCCGAGCTTTTCGCCTGCCTCAATTGCGGGACGCGTCAGAATGATCCGGTTCACTTCGTCATTCTTAAACGCCGTAATCGCCATTGCCATTGCAAGATACGTCTTACCGGTTCCTGCAGGGCCTGTTCCGAACACGATCATATTGTTTCGGATGCTGTCCACATATTTTTTCTGTCCGATGGTCTTCGGTTTGATCGGCTTCCCGGAAATGGTATGGCAGATCAGGTCCGAATCGACCGCAAGCATCTCGTCCTGCTTTCCGTCCATCGAAAGCGAAATCGTATAGTTTACCTGTTGTTCCGTAATCGTCGCACCGCGTTTTGACAGTCCGATTAAGGTATTCAGAACCGAAACCGCACGCTTCACGGGACCGTCTTCGCCGATGACCCGGATTTCGTCTTCACGCGTTAATAAAGATACTCGGAGCGACCTCTCCAGAATCTTCGCGTAAGCGTCGTATTCCCCGAATATATTCTTTTGACATGCAACGGAAATATCCTTAAGAACTTCCACCATTCGTTACATTCCTCCGTCAAATCCCCATAATAACCTCATTTTAGCATATACAAAAATGATTATAGCACAAGTCCCACGAAAGATAAAGAAAAAAAGAAGACCCGACGCAAATCGGATCTTCTCAAAAATCAATCTGAAATCTTACTTATACTTTCTCTTACGAGCAGCCTCAGACTTCTTCTTACGCTTTACGCTGGGCTTCTCGTAATGCTCTCTCTTACGAATCTCCTGCTGGATGCCGGCCTTCGCGCAGTTTCTCTTGAAACGACGAAGCGCGCTGTCCAAAGACTCGTTCTCTTTTACGATAACCGTTGACATGATTTTCACCTACCTCCCTGCCGCCGGATAACTCCGTTAACGGTATTGGGCTAACATAGCACGTTTCTTATTTTATCATACTTGCCCGATTTGTCAATTGTTTTTTCGACAAATACCATGACGCCTTACTGAATCTGGCTTTCTGCTGTTTCAAAGCCCTTCTTGACGCATGCGTCAATGCCTGCGGGGTTCTTGCCGCCGGCCTGCGCCATGTTGGCTCTTCCGCCGCCGCCACCGCCGACAAGCGAAGCGCATTCTTTGATCAGGTTGCCCGCGTGAGCCCCCTTCTTAACGGCTCCGTCGGTTGCCATAGTAACGAGGTTGACTTTGCCGTCGTTCGCGGATGCAAGAAGAAGCAAAGACTCACCGAGCTTTTCTTTGAGCGTGTCGCACAGATTCCGAAGGCTGTTCATATCGGCATCCGGAACGGAAGCGCAAAGAATCTTAACGCCGTTCTTCTCCCGAACGTTCTGAAGGATATCCGAAAGCGAACTGCCTGCAAGCTTAGCCTTCAGCTTCTCCACTTCGGAGTTCAGACTCTTAATCTCGTCCTGAAGTGCTGCAATCTTGGAAGAAAGAGCGTCCGGAGCACATTTGGCGGCTGCCGCAGCGCTTCTTAACTCACTCTCGAGGTTCTTATAGTATGCGGTCACATTTGCCGCGGTAATCGCTTCAATACGGCGTACGCCTGCTGAAATGCCGTTCTCGGAAAGAATCTTGAACGAACCGATTTCGCTTGTGTTCTTAACGTGCGTTCCGCCGCACAGTTCCTTACTGAAGTCTCCCATGCTGACAACACGCACGGAATCACCGTACTTTTCGTCGAACAGCGCCATTGCGCCGCTCTTCTTCGCGGATTCGATATCCATCACATCGGTAACAACCGGAAGCGACTCTTCAATCTTGCGGTTTACGATTTCTTCGACCCTGGCAAGCTCTTCCTGCGTCATTGCCTGGAAATGGCTGAAGTCGAAACGGGTACGCTCGCTGTCCTGATAGGAACCCTTCTGCTCAACGTGAGAGCCGAGCACTTCGCGGAGTGCCTTCTGAAGAAGGTGCGTTGCGCTGTGGTTCTTGCAGGTGGCGCCGCGGAGAGCCGCATCAACCTTGAAGGTACCGGTTGCGCCCTTACGGATGATTCCGTTCCGGACAACGCCGTGATGGGCGTATTTGCCGCCGACAAGCTTCTCGACGTTCTGTACGAGGAATTCGCCCTCATCGGTCACGATAACGCCCTGATCGGACTGCTGGCCGCCCATAGTCGCATAGAAAGGCGTCTTGTCCGCAATCAGCGTACCGTTCTGGCCTTCGCCGAGGAATTCGGTAAGCTCGGAAGCGATGCCGCTCTCTGTTTCCGTATCGCAGGAAACAACACGGATCTCCGCCTCATCCGTAAGCTTCGTATAGCCGGTGAACTCGGTGGGCGTTGTATAGAAGTCGAATACCGAAGCATCCGCGCCCATGTAGGTCGTAACCTTACGTGCCTTACGTGCGGTCTCCTTCTGTACCTGCATAGCCTTATCAAAACCTTCCTTATCGACCTCATAGCCCTTCTCTTCGAGAATCTCGAGGGTAAGGTCAAGCGGGAAGCCGTAGGTATCATAAAGTTTGAATGCGTCTGCGCCGGAAAGTACCTTCTTACCCGCTGCCTTCATCTCGTCCTCGAACGAAGAAAGAATCGAAAGGCCTTTATCAATTGTCTTGTTGAAGGCTTCTTCTTCCTTAATGAGGTTCGTCAGAATGAAATCCTTCTTCTCCTCAAGTTCCGGATAACCGTCCTTCGAGCAAGCGATTACGGTCTTGGCAAGTTCTGCCATGAACAGTCCGTTGATGCCGAGCTTACGGCCGTGTCTTGCCGCGCGGCGGATGATTCTTCGAAGCACGTAGCCGCGTCCCTCGTTCGAAGGCATAACGCCGTCGGAGATCAAAAACGTTGAACTTCTGATATGGTCGGTGATCAGACGGATGGATACGTCGTCATCCGCATTGGTTTCATAAGTCTTTCCGGAAAGCTCGCAGATACGGTCGCGGATCGCGCGCATCGTGTCGATATCGAATACGGAATCCACATCCTGTACAACAACGGCAAGACGCTCAAGGCCCATACCGGTATCGATGTTCTTGTTCGCAAGTTCGGTATAGCCGCCCTTGCCGTCACCGTCAAACTGCGTGAATACGTTGTTCCAAACTTCCATGAAACGGTCGCAGTCGCAGCCGACCTTGCAGTCCGGCTTGCCGCAGCCGTACTTCAGTCCGCGGTCATAATAAATCTCGGAACAGGGACCGCACGGACCTGCGCCGTGCTCCCAGAAGTTGTCGCACTCGCCCGTTACCGGATCGCGGTAGAAACGGGTAATCTTCTCGGCGGGAACGCCGATTTCCTTTGTCCAGATATCAAACGCCTCGTCATCCTCGCCGTAGATCGACGGATACAGACGCTCCGGGTCCATTCCGATAACCTTCGTCAGGAATTCCCAGCTCCAGGCAATCGCTTCATGCTTGAAGTAATCTCCGAACGAGAAGTTTCCGAGCATTTCGAAAAATGTGAGGTGTCTTGCGGTCTTGCCGACATTATCGATATCGCCGGTACGAACGCACTTCTGGCATGTCGTAACACGTTTCTTGGGCGGTACTTCAAGGCCCGTGAAGTAAGGCTTTAAAGGAGCCATTCCCGCATTGATCAGAAGAAGGCTCTTGTCATTTTTCGGAACAAGCGAAAAACTGTTCATCTTGAGATGATCCTTGGATTCGAAGAAATCCAGATACATCTTTCTGAGTTCGTTTACACCGTAAGGTTTCATAGCGTTTATTCCTCCGAGGTTTTACCATTCAAAAGCATTGATGGACGGATCCTGCATCGCTCCGTACCAGGCCGGTTTACGTTCAAGTCCGCCGACTGCGAGCTTGAAGAGCACGGGCTTGTCGCCGCTCTTCCACGAATCGCCGTCCGTAAGTCCCCAGACGGTGATCGAATCGATGTTGATCTCGCCGCTTTGTTTTGCCTGCTCCATATACTGGAATACAAGCTTATACTTTATGCTTTGCATCGTATCGGCATATTCGGTATTCGACTGTTCAATGTCGAGCTCCGTTATCTGAATCTTATAACCGGCTGCCGAAAACTTCTTGGCAACCTTATATACGTCGTTCTGGACGTTCTGTCCCGAAGACAGATGACACTGCATTCCGATGCCGTCGATATTGCCTGCAGCCTGAATCGGCGCAAGCGCGTCGAGAATCTCTTTCGTCTTCTCGTAGCAGTTATAATCGTTATAATAGAGGTCCGCCGTACCGTCGGAATACTTTCTTGCATATTCGAACGCATACTGAATGAAATCCGGACCGATTGTTTCATACCAGAGATTGTTGGTCTTACGGATTGCGTGCTCGTCGCCGGTTCCCTTGTCAATGCCTTCGTTGACAACGTCCCATGCATAGATGACGCCCGGATAATTGGTCTGGAAGTATTCCATGACCTGACGGATGTAGCTCTCAAGCCGCTTTAACATGACTTCTCTTGAGCAAAGCGGGCTGTTGTCGCCGTAATCCTCGGTGAAAAACCACTTCGGTGTCTGGGAATACCAGCAAAGCGTATGGCCGCGCACAGAAAAGCCGTTCGCAACCGCAAATTCCATACCGTTCTTGATCGCGCCGAACGCAAGCACCGGCTCGGTATTCGTATCCGGATAACCCGCAACGGTTGCGGCCCGGTCAAGCAAAGAATCCGGTTTCATTTCGTTTCCGAACGTGAAGCTGTTGAATTCCTGCTTCACGACATCCATCTGCTCGGCCTTCAGAAACGTGTTACGCGCCAAAGCTACACCGACTTTAAAGGTTCCTTCGTAGCGGTCCTTCAGGTGCTTGTCCGCCCATTCCGCTTTCGGGTCGGGCGTCGGCGAAGGCGTCGGCTCCTCGGTAGGGGTAGGCGTTACTTCTTCGGTCGGCTCAGCAGTCGGCGTTGCCGCATTGCTGCCGCTCTTCTTTCCGCATGCGGAAAATGTCATGGCAGCGATCAAAAGAATCGCCGTCAGCATGGAAAATCTGCGTTTCATAATATCTCCTTTTAGCAATCCTGTTTTACAGAAAAAACCGGATTCAAAGAATCCGGTTTGGGGAAGCAGCTTGTGGGGGAATCGAACCCCCGTTTCCGCCGTGAGAGGGCGGCGTCTTG
>CAMZEW010000044.1:0-12745 GCA_947305875.1 uncultured Lachnoclostridium sp. | reverse complement strand
GGCTTTTCGCTGGCGGTTGCGGTGGAAAGCACCGTCGTATCGCCGTAGTGCATGAGTGCTGCACCGTTAGCCTGCTTGGCAACCCGGTCGATATCGACGGTCAGCGTTCTGCCGGCAAGCTCCATGCTGAAACTTTTGTACATAGTACTCCTTTCTGTGCGGAGCCCCCGTAACAACTGATAAATCCACCGCTTCCGGCGGGCTTATCAGTAGTCACGGCAATAAGACTCCGTATAGTTATTTTGTTATGCGTGCACAAAGACCCGCATTCTTGCTTATTATACCATACATGTGCGAAAAATGCTACAAAAAAAGCAAAAAAAGAAGACCGAAAGGGGCAAAAAAGCCTCTTTCGGTCTCATTTTCCGTTCTAATACGAAATCGATACGCTTTCGATTGTCAAAGGGGCGTCACAGGACAGGATAAACCCGACTCCCGTGAGGCTGTCTCCCGCTCCGACCGAGCCGTTCCAGCTCTCCGGAGTGAGCGTAAAAGTCTTACCGGACGACGTAAACCGGCAGCACCAGAAATTGTTTGACGTGACGGTCGTTCCGCAGGCAAATGTGATTTTCCACCCGCTGATTGCGTGACCGCTCTTGTTCTTCACGTTCAGGTCCATCTGGTAACAGTATTTGCCTTTTTCCATCCAGGTGTTGGTCGAAACAAGGGACACGGAACAACCGTTTGCGGTTCCGTTAAAGGATACTCCCTTCGGGGCATCGGCGTCCCCTCCGGAATAACCCTTCTGCGACTCTCGGATGATCGCTTCGATTTCCTCGTCGGTTACCGGCATCTTCCCGTGCAGGATGCTGACAAGCCAATTCCCTTCGGTTGACAGGTCGTCCGCAGTGAACCCATACAGTTTCTTGACATCGGGCTGTATAAGCGAAGAGCTTTCGTTCTTGTTCGCAAGATTCCAGCATACGTAGCTTACCTTATATTCGTCCATGACGATAACCCATTTGTTGGCTTCCTCGATGTCGCAGCGGCCGTTGCCGGATGCATCGGTGATGCCGAATTCGCTGACGAATACCGGAAGTCCTGCCTTGATGGCACTGACCATCTTCTGCCTCAGGTTATCCTTATGCGTTCCCGCATAGAAATGAAGCGCATACATCAGGTTCGTGCCCTTCACGGGATCGGCAGCTGCGCGGTCCACGTCCTGGCTCCAGGTAGGCGTACCGATGATGATAATGTTATCGGGCGCGTTCGAGCGGATGATCGGAATGATGATTTCGGCGTATTCTTTAATCTCCCGCCAGTCGGTTCCGCCGTTCGGCTCGTTACAGATTTCGAAGATGACGTTACCGTAATTGCCGTATTCCTCCGACATTTCCGCAAAGAACGATTTCGCCTGGCCGACGTATTTCATCGGTGTCAGGTCGTGAAGAATATGCCAGTCGATAATCACATAGAGACCAAGTTCGGTCGCGTACATCACGCCGTTGTGAATTACCTTTTTCAGTTCCTCCTGAACGGCTTCGCCGCCGACGCAGTATCCGTTCTCGTCGGTATACATCGCAAGACGGATTACGTTGGCTCCCCATTCGTCGCGGATTGTCCGGAAGGTATCCCGGTTTACGTATTCGGGAAACCATTGAAGGCCATGTGTGCTGACGCCTTTAAGCTGGAATTCCTTTCCGTGGGAATCGAGAATCTTCGTCCCTGAAACGCGAAGCTTGCCGTGATTCTCATAAGGGCTCCCTTCTTCCGGTATCCAGTCCGGATCAAGCGGCTTCGGACTCGGCAAAGGAGTCGGCGTAAAGGTCGGCACCGGCGTGAAGGTCGGGGTCGGCGTAAAGGTCGGCGTAGGGTTTTTTGTAGGTTCCGGCGATGGCGTGTCGGTCGGAAGCGGAGTCGGCGAATCGGTCGGCGCCCCTGTCGGAACAGGGCTCGGCGTTACGGTTTCCGCATTCGTCGGAAATAACGACACCGTCTTCGTCGGCTTCGGCTTATCTTCGTTCGACAGGCTGTCCGTAACGGCATGGTAAACCGTATAGCCTGTGAAAAGAAGAATAACCGCAATCAGAACGGCCGGAACAATGACCCATAAGCGGGACAGTTTTCGTTTCGTTTCATCTTTCATGGTGTTTCCTCAGTTTTTATCCTCTTTAAACAGCGAACGGATCCGGTCGGTCATGTAAAGGGAACCGATGCATAGAATGATGTCCCTTTCCGTTCCGCAATCAACAAGTTCCCGGATTTCCTCATCCGGATTATCGACAACGGTCATGTCGAATTCTTCGCAAAGCGCGGGCAGGTTTTCTTCGGGAATCGCCCGCGGATGGTCAAACCGCCAGAAACGGATATCCGCGGCGAATCCGCGGATCAGCGAAAGCATGGTCCGGTAATCCTTGTCGCCGAGTATTCCGGTTACGACGTGAATTCTTTTGCCGGCAAATGCCGGACCGTTGAAGAAGTCTTCCGCAGCCGAAATGCATTGCGGATTGTGTCCTCCGTCGACATATACGGCGGGTTTTCTGTGCAACAGTTCCATTCTGCCGGGCCAGTATACGTCGGAAAGCCCATGCAGAAGGTCGGAATCTTCCACCGGGAAGCCGCAGTTCTTAAGCAGCCGGATCGTTTCGATGCAGACCGCACAGTTCTTCTGCTGATGTCTTCCGAGCAGGTTGCATTCGACATCGTATGTAAGGTAACGGAAATGCTCGAAGTTCGGAACGGCAGGCAGCTGTTTTAACTGCTTCAGGTCGGCCGTGATAAGAGGCGCGTGCTTCTCTTCCGCCCGCTTTTTAAGTACCGTAAGGGCTTCATCGCAGGACGGATACAGAACAACCGGTACGCCTTCCTTGATGATTCCGGCTTTGGCTTCCGCTATCTCTTCAATTGAACTGCCGAGCACGGCGCAATGGTCGAGCCCGATATTCATGATAACGGTTGCAAGAGGCTTCGTTACGATATTGGTCGGATCGAAAGTGCCGCCGAGACCGGTTTCCAATACTATAATATCACATTTCTCGCGGGAGAAGTATAAAAATGCAAGAATCGTTAACAGTTCAAACTGATTCGGCGTCTCGGGTAGGGTGTCCGTATAAGCGAAAACCTCTTCGGCTAGCGCGGTCAGCTTTTCTTTCGGGATGAGTTCTCCGTTAATCTGAATCCGCTCGCGGAAATCGTGCAGATACGGTGACGTGAACAGGCCGACGCGGTAGCCGGCTTCTCTGAGTACCGAATGTAACATCGCGCAGACGGAGCCTTTACCGTTCGTTCCGGCAACATGGACAACCGGGACGGCCTCTTCGGGGTTTTTGAAATGCGTCATCGTCTTTTTCATGCGGTCAAGTCCGGCGAACTTCGAAAAGAAGCTTTTGGATGTCAGTTTGGTAAGGATTTCCTCGTAAGTCAAGATACACCTCAAATCATCAGTCCGGCATTCCGGACCTCTTTTTCTAACTCCGTCATCATATAAAGGCTTCCGGTACATAAAACCGGGCAACCGTTCCGGTAGGCCTCGGCCGCTTCTTCCGCGGCTTCCGAAAGCGTTTTATATGCTTCCGCTTCCGCCCCTTGCGAACGAAGAAGCTTTCGTAAATCCTTCGCGGGAAGCGCACGCGGGTTATCGGGCGTTACGCAGAGAAAACGCGCGGCGTACGGCATGAGCATCCGGTACATCGTCACATAATCCTTGTCGGCCATGACGCCGGTCACGATTGTATATTTCTTCCTGTCAGGCATCGCATCGAGCGTTTTCGTAAGCGCTTCGATGCAGTCCGGGTTATGGCCTCCGTCCATAATCCAGTACGGATTTGTCTTCCGGATCTGGAACCGGAACGGAAGCTTCGCCTGCTGAAGGCCTTCTTTGATTGCGCCGTCCGTCAGGAAAACATCCATCATCCGAAGCGCATAAACCGCTGCGCAAAGCGTTTTGGCATTGCTCTTCTGAAACAGACCGGGCATCGAAAGTTTCGCCTTAAGGCTTTCCTGCGAAACCGGTATCGACGGGTCGCCGGCATATAAAAACGGGCTGTTGTTGTCAAAAGCGAACTGTTCGCAGTACTTCCGGATTTCCTTTTCATTTTCCGAAAGAACGAGGGCTTCCCCTTTCGATACGATGCCGAGCTTTTCTTTCAAAATCTCAAGCTTCGTATTGCCGAGGTATTGCATATGGTCCATCGCAATATGTGTGATAATTGTGAGGTACCCGGGGGCATCAAGATGCGTGGCGTCCTTTCCGCCGCCCATGCCGGCCTCCAAAACCGCATATTCGCATTCCGCTTCCGTAAACAGAAGGATTCCGAGCGCAACGGAAAGTTCGAATTCGCTTGGATAATCCGCTTCGGAGAACCCGCCGCATACGGTTTGAAGCGTTTCGGCCGCACGGCAGTAAGCTTCATCCCGGACTTCCTCCGTACCGATCCGGTAATAGTCCTTAAGACCGAACAGGGCCGGTGAGGACATCGTTCCGACGCGGTAGCCGCCCGCATGAAGGACCGACGAAAGCATTGCGGAAACCGAGCCTTTGCCGTTCGTTCCGACGACATGGATAATCTTGAGAGTCCGTTCGGGATGCCCTAACAGTTCCATGAGCCGGTGAATTCTTGAAAGCCCGGGTTTCGATACGTTCGTCTTCTCATTTTTCAAAAAAGCATAAGCTTCTTCAATCGTCAATGCGTTGCTCCTCTTCTTCCGCCTGCACCATTCCGTTTGCGTTCAGGTAGGCGCGGATTCTCGGGAATACAAAACTGTTGCAGCTGTAAAGTACCGGAATTTCGACAATCGTCAGAAAAAGTGCCTGTACGAAGCGGCCGAACCAGAACAGTCCGGTGCCGGAAAAACCACCGAACAGAATCAGTCCGATCGAAGTGATCAGGCCGCCGGCAAACTGGTCGGCTACGGCCGTCAGAACCGTCGGAATGACGCCGGGTTCCTTCTTTCGATACGAATAACCGAATACCAGACCGCGGAAGCAGGCCGATAAGGAAATCAGCGGGTTGATGCTCGGATAAAACATCATCGCACCGATCACGTCGGCCGCCAGGCCTGTGAAAGCGCTGACTGCAATACCGTACAGTCCGCCGGCGAAGATGCCGAAACAGAATCCGGTAATGGCTCTTGCGATAAATGTGAGGCCGATCCGGTACATCGGCGTGCTGATTGACAGAAATCGTTCGAAGATAATCTGAACGGCAATCATCATGGCTGCGGCCGTGATGATCAAAGCGGTTGTCTTTCTTTGTTTTCTCATAAAAAAACCTCCTTCTGTCCCGTAATGAGCTACAAAAGGAGTGTTCCCATGTAGCAGCGGGATGCGAGTTTCGTACCGCAAGACAAGGCTTTTCGTTCCGAAGGCAACTCCCCGTCCTTCGGACACTTAACGCACAAAACTCTACTCTGCACCTGTTTTCTGTTATACTTAAGGGCCATGCTGAACATGGCCCTTACGGTCGAACTATTTACGGATATCGAGCTTCTCAATCAAAGCACGGTAAGCATTAATGTCCTTGGATTTCAGATAATCCAAGAGACCGCGTCTCTGACCGACCATCTTGTAAAGACCGCGGCGGGAATGGTTATCCTGCTTGTTGTTCTTCAGATGCTCGGTGAGTTCCTTAATCCGTGCGGTAAGGAGAGCTACCTGTACTTCGGTGGAACCGGTATCTTCCGGAGTCTTACCGAACTCGGCAACGATTGCTGCCTTTTGCTCTTTACTGATCATTGTTTTGTCCTCCAATTCGAATTTACGCCGTACCCTGAGTTCCGGTTGAGGAATCCAAAAACCAAGGGCCGGTCAACGTGTGTTACTATAGCATATCGAAAGCCTTTTGTAAATAGTTTCTTTCGATTTTATGCTTTCTGGTCGCGATAGGCGATTAGGGCATAGATAAAGAAGATCATGCAGCCGAATATCAGGCCGCCCATATGCCCTGCCATGTCCACGCCTTCCTGGTAGGAAAAGATGGACGAAAGGATGCTGATTACGGTGTATGCGATCAAAAACCAGGTATATCCGTTCTTCGAGAACTCTCCGTTTCCGAAGCCGCCGAAGAATACAAGATAGATTACAAGTCCCGCGAAAAGCGCGGCAATCGCACCGGATGCGCCGACGCTCCGAACGTCGTAAAGCTCGAACGTCTCTTCATAGAACAGAAAGCGTACCGTCCGCTCCACCGGCATGAAATGATGATAAATCATCGAAACAAGCGACGCGCCCAGCCCGCCCGCGAAATAGAGAATCAGGTAGCAATTCCGGTACAGGATGCGTTCAAGAAAGAATCCGCACAGGATAAGAACCGCCATGTTCCCGATCAGATGTCCCCAGCTTCCGTGAATAAACATACAGCTTACAAGGCGCCAGATGTGGCCTTTTCCGATGACATCCGGCCAGCTGCACGCGCCGAACTCGGTAATCCGGTCCGTAAGAAGGCCGTACTGATCCCGGTACTGCGTTGCGGTCTGAATCAGGTAAACGATCACATTTGCCGCAATCAGAATAAAGGTCAGGTAGCATTCGCGGAATGAATCCGCGGTGCTGTGAAAGAAGCCGCTCTCGATGCGGATCGGTCTCCCGTTCGGTTTCGTAGTGGATATGTGAATGACTTCCTCTTCCCTGAAGGAATCGTTGTCGAATCTGCTGTCATACATGGTTTTCTTTCCCCTCTTTAAAGAATTCGGAAGCGCTAGTTTTATCTCTTCCGATTTGCGCCGAGAGTTCCTCTACGGATCCGAACCGTTTCTCTTCGCGAAGCATCCTTCGGAAGTATACGGCGATATCCGTGAAGTATCCGATTTCGCCCGCTTTTTCATCAAGCAGATGCGTCTCAACGACGACCTGCAGGTCATCGGTCACGGTCGGTTTCGTCCCGACATTCGTGACGGACGGGTAAAGCCTTCCGCCGATTCTCGTTTCGGTGATATAGACACCGTTCTTCGGTAATAGTTTACCTGCTTCCGGGTACAGATTAAGCGTCGGAAAATGCATTTTCGTCCCGAGTCTTCTTCCCGGCTTTGTGCTGCCTGCGACGAAATAAGGGCTTCCGAGAAGCAATGCCGCTTCTTCGGTTCTTCCGTCGGTGATAAAGGAACGTATATCCGTGCAAGACACGGGCTTTCGGTTTTCGGAGACGGTTTCCGGAAGCACGAACACTTCGATTCCGAGTTCGGGGCCGGTTTCCTTTAATAGTCCGGTATTTCCGGTCCGGTTATAGCCGAATCTCCAGTTTTCTCCGACGTAGATCTGCTTCGCGTGGCATTTGCCGACAAGGAAATCCTTAAGAAAGTCTTTCGGCGGCATCCGGCGGATTTTGTCCGTAAACGGCACGTTCAGATACGCGTCAAGCCCCGCCTCTTCGCAGATCAGCCGCTTCTCGCGCTTCGTGAACAGTTCTCTCCGCTCGCTGTATTGCATCGCGTCAAATGTGAGGATCGTCTTTCGAAGCAGCCCGCAGTTGCGGCGCATTTCTTTTAAAAGCGCACGGTGACCGGTGTGGAGTCCGTCGAATTTGCCGAGCATAATCGCGCATTCCGCTCCGTCGTATTCGGTTATGTCATCAAAATACAGCATGCTCTCTCCGTCGTTACTCAAAAAACATTTTGACCGGTTTATAATGGTCTTTCTTCCGTTCGTATAAAGCCGTGAAGACGTTATCGGAATACACGCGGACCGTTTGCGTCGCGTTCTTTTGAACCTTCAGACAGGATTCCGGAACCGGATTGCCGTTTAGCAGATATTTCTTCCCATCTTCGGTGATTTCCGCTTTGGAATACTCTAAGAATACGGAATCGGTCGGCATCAGAATATCGGTTAGCTTTCCTGAGTCCCGTAACTCTTCGACTTCTTTAAGCGTATGCGCATCCTTAAGCGAAAACTCGCCGGACGCGTCTCTTCGTAAGCTTGTCATGCATGCTCCGCAGCCGAGGGCGTCGCCGATATCGTTACAAAGCGTCCGGATATAGGTGCCCTTCGAGCAGGTCACCTGCATCGTGAACGTTCCTTCCGTTCTTTCGTAACCGGATATCGCAATCGAATCGATCCGGACCCGTTTCGCCGGCCGCTCGGCGGTTTTCCCCTGCCTGGCGAGGTCGACAAGCTTTTGCCCGTTGACCTTTCTTGCGGAATACATAGGCGTTAACTGGTCGATTTCTCCGGTAAATGCCACGACGGTTTTTAAGAGTTCCTCTTCCGGCACATCCGGTACCGTTTCCGAAAGAATCTGCCCGCTCAGATCCTGCGTGTCGGTAGTGATTCCGAGCTTTACGCCTGCGGTATAGGTCTTAGTACGGTCCATCAAAAGGTCGCATACCTTTGTGGCGTTTCCGATGCATACGGGAAGAACGCCGGTCGCATCCGGGTCAAGCGTTCCGGTATGACCGATCTTTTTGATATGCAAAATACCCCTCAGTTTCGCAATCACGTCGTGAGAGGTATAGCCTTTTTCTTTGTTGATAATCAGTATTCCGTTCATATCAAAGCTGAAGCATGATTAGCGCATACAACTGCGTCAGAAACTCATTCAGATCTCCTGCCGCGGAGAAACCGGCCGCAAGCTTATGCCCGCCCCCGCCGAAACCGGACGAGATTGAGGCGACATCGACTTTGCCGTTGCTTCGGAGACTGAATTTATAAAGTCCCGGCATGTCTTCCCGTACGAAGATCGCCACTTCAACGCCTTCGGTCGTTCGAAGCTCGCTGACAATCGAACCGGTATCCTCGTGGGAAGCGTTAATGGATTTCATGTCATTTAACGTAAGAACCGCGACAATCACCTTGCCGCCGAGCTCGAGTTCCGCCTTGCCGAGCGCAAGCCCGAGAGCCTTTAACTGCGCATACGTCTTCATATAGAACGAGCGGTCCACAAGCGTTGCCGTATCGATTCCCTTGCTCATCAGATAACCGGCCGTGCACATCGTCTTCTCGGACGTCGAACTGTACTTGAATACGCCGGTATCGTGAAGAATGCCCGTATAAAGCGCTTCGGCAATCGGAAGATCGATTGCGGCGCGGCGCATATGCGCAAACAGTACCTCACAGGTCGAACTGGCCGATGCGTCGACGAAATTCAGATCCGCAAACTCGGTGTTCGTAATGTGATGGTCAAAGGAAACGGTCTTCTTCGCCGCATGGAATGCGTTTTCGCACCTTCCCAGCCGGTCCGAACTGCCGCAGTCAACGCTGATGAACAGGTCGTAAGGTTCATCGGGAATCTGAAACTCCGTATCGATCTCAGAAAGCCCCGAAAGCATCGAAAAGCTCTCGGATATATTCTCAAGATAAGCATGTACGGACACTTCGGAAGGAAGAACGGCCTTCAGATACAAAGCGCAGCCGAGAACAGATCCGACGCAGTCTCCGTCCGGATGGACGTGACCTGCAATCGCGATTGTTTTCGCGCCTTTTGCGATTTCGTCCAACAACTCAGTCATTTTCGTCCTTTGCCTCATCGTTTGCGTGAAGGGATGCAATTAATTCGTTCATATGCATTCCGTATTCGAGGGATTCATCGAGACAGAACCGAAGCTCCGGCGTGTTTCGAAGGTTCAAGGTCTTGGCAAGACAGGACCTTAAGAAAGGCGCGGCGCTCTTCAATCCCTTAATTGTATCTTTCTTTACGTCCTCATCGCCCAGAACGCTGATGAAAACCTTGGCGGATTTGAGGTCCGGGGCTACCTCCACGTCGGAAACGCTTGTCATGGGGGCAATCCGCGGATCCTTCACCTCAAGAAGAATCAGATTGCTCAAAACCTTCTGCACTTCCTGATTGATTCTTGTATTTTTAATGCTGTTTTTCTTCAAAATTCCTGCTTTCTGCCTACTTACGCGGGACTTCCTGCATGATGTAAACTTCGACCTGATCGAGTTCCTGAATGTCGTTGAACTTCTCAAAGAGAATACCGCATTCGTAACCCGCAGCCACTTCCTTTACATCATCCTTCATACGTTTCAAAGAAGCGATGTTGCCGTCGAAAATCTGTTCGCCGTTACGGGTAATACGCGCTTTCGAGCCGCGCTGTACCTTACCGTCAAGCACATAGGAACCGGCAATGCTTCCTACGTTGCTCGCCTTGAAAATCTGACGGATTTCGACATGACCGGTTACGACTTCTTCGTAAACCGGATCGAGCATGCCCTTCATTGCGAGTTCGATGTCGTCGATGGCGTTGTAGATGACGGAATACAGACGGATGTCCACATTCTCGCGCTCAGCCGTATCGCTTGCCGCACTGTCAGGCTTCACGTTGAAACCGATGATAATCGCGTTGCTGGCGCTTGCAAGGGTGACATCGGACTCGTTGATGTTACCTGCTCCGCCGTGGATGCAGCGTACGGCAACTTCGTCGTTACTTAACTTCGTAAGAGACTGCTTCACGGCTTCGACGGAACCGGCCACATCGGCTTTGACGATAATGTTCAGTTCCTTCACGTTGCCGGCCTTAATCTGATCAAACAGACCTTCAAGCGACAGCTTGGACTTCGTTTCCTGAATCAGTTTTTCCTTGTACTGTGCGATAAATGCTTCGGCAATCTCTCTCGCTTCCTTCTCGGACGACGTCGCCACAAGCGTATCTCCTGCATTCGGAACGCTGTTTAAACCGAGAATCTCGACGGGTGTCGACGGAAGCGCGGTCGTTACCTTCTGGCCCTTATCGTTAATCATCGCACGGATCTTACCGAACGAAGAACCGATGGCTACGTTATCGCCGACGCGGAGCGTACCCTTCTGCACGAGAACGGTAGCTACCGGGCCGCGGCCCTTATCGAGTTTCGCTTCGATGACGATACCTCTTGCCTTTCGGTTCGGGTTCGAACGGAGTTCCTGTACCTCTGCCGTCAGAAGAATCATCTCAAGAAGGTTCTGGATACCTTCGCCGGTCTTCGCGGATACGGGAACGGTTACGACGTCGCCGCCCCATGACTCGGAAACAAGTCCCTGCTCGGACAGCTCGGTAAGCACGCGGTCGGGGTTGGCTGCTTCTTTATCCATCTTGTTGATTGCAACGACAATCGGCACATTAGCCGCTTTTGCATGGTTAATGGCCTCGATTGTCTGCGGCATGACGCCGTCATCGGCTGCTACGACGAGTACGGCGATATCGGTCGCCATTGCGCCTCGCATACGCATCGCGGTGAACGCTTCATGACCGGGAGTATCGAGAAATGTGATAAGCTCGCCGTTAATTTCAATCTGGTAAGCACCGATGTGCTGCGTGATTCCGCCCGCCTCACGTGCGGTCACGTTGGTTGAACGGATCTTATCGAGTATGGAAGTCTTACCATGATCGACGTGACCCATTACGCAGACAACCGGAGGACGCTTCACAAGCGTTTCTTCGGTATCCTCGGTATCGCGCATCAGCTCTTCTACCTTGTCGATTACCTGCTCCTTCTCAACGATGCAGTTGTAATCGATTGCAAGCAGTTCTGCCTCCTCGAAAGGAAGCTCGGTGTTCACGTTGCAGATCTTACCGGAAAGGAACAGCTTCTTTACGATTGCCGCCGCATTCTGTTTCATCTTGTCGGCAAGCTCTTTAATCGTAATCACTTCCGGAATGGTGATGGTCTTAACCTCATCCGGATCTTCCTTCTTCACCGGAATCGGCTCGGGCTTGATAAATGCGCCTCTGCGGTCTTCCTTCTTCGCCTTAACACCCTTCCGTCCGGTCTCCTGATCCTTATCAAGATTGCGGTTCTTGTTCTTATCACGGCTCCGGTTGTTAAAGGCATCAGCCCGATGCTCTTTGTTCAGATCCTTCGCAAAATCGGACTTAATGCCGCTGTCTTTGCGGTTGTCGTTCTTTCTTGTAAAAGTGCGGCGGGTATCGCTGTCTTTATCCTTGTCAAATCCGGCATTGCGGTCGAAACTGCCCTTGCCGAAATTGTCGCGGCCCTGTCCGCCTCCTCTGTTGAAGCCGCCCTGAGCACCGTCACGGGGACCTCTGTTGAAGCCACCCTGTGCACCGTCACGGGGTGCTCTCGAATAGCCGCCCTGCTGTCCGTCTCTGGGCGCACGGGAATAACCGCCCTGTGCTCCGTCGCGGGGTGTTCTCGTATAACCGCCCTGCTGACCGTCACGAGGCGCACGGGTATAGCCGCCCTGCGCACCGTCACGTGGCGTTCTTGTATAACCGCCCTGCTGTCCCTCACGGGGTGTGCGGGCAGGAACTCTTGCCGGAGGTTCGGAACCGATCAGGCGTCCGGTAGCCGGATTCACGCGCTCTTTTACAATCGGTCTCGGCACTTCCGGTTTCTCTGCTTTCGGAGCCGGCGTTTCGGGAGTTTCGACAGGTGTTTCCGGTGCCGGAGTTTCTTTCACTTCCGCAGCCTTCTTGGTTTCCTTCTTCTCCTTTACGGGCTCTTCCGCAGGCTTCTCGGCCGGTTTTTCCTTCTTCGCGGCAAGACGAACAAGCCGTCCGTCCTTGTTATAGGAATAAACGGTTGTCGTAATGTTTCCGTTCTCGTCCTTCTCGGGCTTGATGCGGAAACCGTTCTTGTCGAGCGGAAGCTTCTTCAGATTGCCGTCACCGTCGAATACGGGTCCGGTAATCGGAAGCGGATTTCCGTCTGCATCTTTTGTATGGACGGGGGATCCGTCCGCATAGAACAGTTTGCTGCTTTTTGCGGTTTCTTTCGGTTCGGGATGCTTAATCTTCCGCTTTCCGAAGAAGCTTTCCGCAATCGCAATGGCATTGTCGTCGACAAGGCTCGTTACGCTCTTGGCGTCAACGCCCTTCTCTCTCAGATAAGACATCAGGTCATTATTCTTGATGCCCAGCTCTCTGGCCAGTTCATTGA
>CAMZEW010000043.1:0-12810 GCA_947305875.1 uncultured Lachnoclostridium sp. | reverse complement strand
ACTTTTGTAAAATTTTCATTTTGGGATGGGAGTTTTTGGCTTTTAGGTATCTATATCTATATAATTATCTGTTAAACTTTAGTTATAAAGCATAATTGAAGGAGGATTATTAATGAAAACGCGGAAATCTTTGTGTGCTCTGTTTATGGTGATGCTCTTAGTATTATCATCTCTGCAGGGAATCGCCTCTGCAGCCGGGTCGGGTGTTACCGAAACAGTCAGTGCAGGCTTCGGTGATGGAATGGAACAGCATGTTACAGTCAATGGAAACGTAGAAGTAGATAACGAAATAAATGCAGTTTTCGTTGAAGCTCACGCACCCGAAGACGCAGAAGACAAAAACGCATCCGTAGTAGTTAACGGTAATGTCACCTTTACAAACGAAACCGGCGCATCAGCCGTTTATGTTGAGGGCAGCAACGGTAACGCATCCGCAGAAATATCCGGTGATCTTTCCGCTACATCCAATGATAATATTAACGGTGTAGAAACATGGGGTCACAGCTACAATGGAACCGGAGAAGCAAGCGTTACGATAGGCGGCAGTGTTATGGCCGAAAGCCGGTCATCAAACGCAACCGGAATAGATTCAGATACAGGCAGCGTCCATGTAACGGGAGATGTTACGGCAAAGGGAGTATCAAGTGCTCACGGCGTGGAAAGCTATAGCGATAATGATATTACCATAGGTGGAAATGTTAATGCTGAAGCAGAAACCCCCACCGGTATATATGCATATTCATCAACTGAAACAAAGATTGATGTAAAAGGAAGCGTCTCTGCCACGGGAAAACATGCCGCAGGCTTACAGCTTGAAACATATGGGGGACCCGCGTGGACCTATATAGAGGGTCAGGGTTATGTAGTATCCAATTTATCGGGAGATCTTTCCGTCACCGTGGAAAACGTAGTTATAGTATCCTCATCAAGTGTTGAGTCAAACGAAATCAACAGCGCTAACGGTATTTCTTTTTATAATGACGGCGGAAAACTTGTAGCAAATATCAACGGAGATGTTGTAGTAAAATCGGCAAGCGGCGACGCAACGGGAGTACTAACAGACCATAGCGGCAATGAAACGGGGAACCGCTTTGGAAATGGTACAAGCGAAATCCTGGTACACGGAAATGTTATTTCCAATGGCGTTGGCATTGCGCTTGATACTTTCGGTGAGAATACGGATGTTAACGTCCTTGTTGAGAATGAAATTCAGGCAAAAAAAGTTGGTGTAGCAATCAACAGAACCTGGTTTGCAGACGAAGGATCTGAAACAGAACCAAAGCTCACTGTCTGGAAAATCAAGCTAAACGACGAAGGCAAAATCGTTGAATGGGGCAATTCCTACTTTGATTATGGTGGGGATGAAGAAGAAAAAACAATAGAAGATTTCGAAAAAAATATTATGTACATCGCAAAGGTTGAGCAGCCCGGTAAAGGCGGGACAATCAAGGTTGTTGATAAAGACGGGAAGGATCTTCAGGAGAGTCACGGCTTTGACATTGCTCGCGAAGGCGACAAGCTTTATGTTAACGTGGATACAGAACGAAACTATGAAGTTGTAAATATCTATAACGGTTTAGATAAAACGGTTCCGCTCTCAACGGACGAGGACGGAAAATACTATATTGTTGTTCCGAAAGGCGGTGGAATCTATATCAGTGCCGAACTGAAATTCGTGACGGATGAGTTGACTATCACCGCTGACGATGCTACCAAAGAATACGACGGAACGGCATTAACGAAGGATTCCTATACGAGTTCCGGACTTGCCGAGGGGGATACCATCGAGAGCGTCACTATCAACGGAAGCCGGACCGAAGCCGGTGAGAGCGATAACGTTCCGAGCGCAGCGAAGATCATTGACGCAAGCGGTCAGGATGTAACCTCGTATTATAATATCACTTATAAGAAAGGTAAACTGACTGTTACGGCAGCGCAGGCACCGGATCTTACCGATGACCAGAAGCCCGATCCGAAGAAAGATCTCAAGGAAGACGGAAAGGAACAGGTACTAGTGCTTGATCCGGAAGACCTTCCGGAAGGTTATACCCTTGAGTACAGCACGGATGGCGGAGAGACCTGGACCCAGGCTCCTGTCGGAACCGAGTCCGGAGAATATAAGATTGAAGTTCGTTATAAAGCCGATGAAAACCATACCGACTTTTTCGGGGATATCATCAGTGTGACCATCCAGGGTGTCTATAACCTGACTGAGTCAGATGGTAACTGGACTAAGGGAAGCGGGAAGACATTCACTTTCCGGATTAAGAAAGCGCATAATGATGAGAAATGCTTTGATAACCATACAGGAGTAATTGTAGACGGCAAGCCGGCAGAGAAAGGTAAGGATTACACGGCGACAAAGGGAAGTACCATTATCACCTTTACCTCGGATTATCTGGAAACCCTGTCGGTAGGCGAGCACCTCATTAAAGTAACTTTCAAGGACGGTGAGACTTCATTCGTACTGAAAGTTCTTGAAGCTATACCTACCCCGACGCCCACAGCGGACACCACCCCGACCACGGGTGATACAAGCATGCCGGTTCTCTGGGCAATGCTGATCCTCATCTCCATGGTGGGAACGGCTGTGTTGATTGAAAAGAAAAGAAGAGAAGCATAAGAAAAGACAGAAAATCCCCGCGGTATCATAAAGGATGCCGCGGGGATCATTTTTTACTGACTTAGTTTAAGCTTCTTTCTTCTTGTCGTCGCTTTCCAGATACTTGTAAAGGATTGCGGCGAGTGCAGCGCCGGTAAGCGGGCCAACCCAGAATACCCAGACAACCTTGAGGGCTTCCGCATCATTAACGAATGCATTCACGATTGCGGGGCCGAGCGAACGCGCCGGATTCACGGAAGTACCGGTCAGGCCGATACCGAGTATGTGCACAAGCACAAGCGTGAAGCCGATTACAAGGCCTGCGAACGAACCGTGATTGCCTTTCTTCGAGGTCACGCCGAGGATTGCGAGCACGAAGACAAATGTGAGAAGGCATTCCACCAGAAGCCCGGTTCCGACATAGTCATTCACGCCGGCAAGACCGTTGGTGCCGTAGCCGCCGGTCATGTCCTTAATCCCCGCGGGCTCGAAAATCAGTGCGAGGAGTCCTGCGCCGGCAAATGCGCCGAGACACTGGGAAATCCAGTAGCAGAACATCTCTTTCGCCTTCATTCCGCCGGAGATGAATACGCCGAGGGAGACAGCGGGATTGATATGACAGCCGGAAATGTTACCGATGGAATAGGCCATCGCAACAATTACGAGACCGAACGCAAATGCGGTAAGAATGTATCCGCTGTCCAATAAACTGATTTCATCAGTGACATTTGCTCTGCCGCAGCCTACCAGCATGGCGGTACCGCATCCGATCAGGACAAGAACGAGTGTGCCGACAAATTCGGCAATGTACTTCTTCATAACAAAAAACACCTCCGTTTCAGATTTATTTGATAATTTAATTATAGCATTTTGCGGAGAGAAAACAATCATCAATTGTTGAGTTTTTCAGTGCGAATGTTCATTGACGGAACAAAAACAGGAAGGTATAATACATTGTATAAAGAGGATGCGCGTGATATCCTTTAGGAAAGGCAGATTTTCGTTATGTCAGTGAAAATTCTTACGGACAGCACCTGTGATTTGTCCGCCGAAATTATCGAAGAATTCGGAATAAATGTGATTCCGCTCAACATTATTATGGGGGAACAGTCTTTCCGCGACGGAGTCGATGCGAAGCAGGAAGATATCTTCAAGTGGGCGGATGCCAACAAAACGACGCCGAAGACTTCCGCACCGGATCTCGGACTGGTGGAAGAGGTGCTTAAATCCTATAAAGAAGCAGGCGACGAGGTTGTGTATCTCGGAATCGGCGCGGACATGTCCAGCACGTTTCAGACAATCCGGATTGCAGCCGACGATCTCGAATTTGACAAGTTTTATGCTATCGACTCGATGAATCTTTCAACCGGCGTCGGCCTTCAGGTGCTCCGTGCCGCGGATTACGCAAGGCAAGGCTTAAGCGGAGCCGAAATCAAAGAGAAAATTGAAGCCGCAAGGTCCCGTGTCCGGGCTTCCTTCTGTATCGACACGCTTACGTATCTGCATCGCGGCGGACGCTGCAGCGGTGTGGCCGCTTTACTCGGAGCGGCGCTGATGCTGAAACCGATGATTGCCGTACGCGAAGGAAAGATGGTCGTTGCGAAGAAATACCGCGGCAAGATCCGTAAGGTTCTGATGGAATACGCGAAGGAGATGGAGCCGGAGCTTCGGAATGCGGAAACCGACCGTGTCTTCGTCACGCATACCGCTCCCGATGAGCTTGCGGATGAAATCCGCGCGTATGTCGAATCGCTCGGCATCTTCAAGAAGGTTTACGTTACGAAAGCGGGCGGCGTCATCGCGAGCCATTGCGGACCCGGCACGCTCGGCGTATTGTTCTATTCGAAATAGGTTTCGCATTTTTCGTATAAACGGCAGTCGGAAGCGGCTGCCGTTTTAAAAAAAGGAGGATACCCACATGGAAAAACGTCTCATGAAGAAACTCGGAATCGAGACTTCGCTGCTCGGTTTCGGCTGTATGCGGCTTCCGACGAAGGACGGGAAGATTGACCGCGAGCGTACGGCCGCGATGATCGATACGGCATACAAGGCGGGCGTAAATTATTACGACACGGCCTATCCTTACCACGGCGGCGAATCCGAGCCGGTCGTCGGTGAGATCTTAAACAAATACGACCGCAGCTCGTATTTCCTTGCAACCAAGCTTCCGTGCTGGGAAATTCACAGCCTGGAGGACGCAAAGAACATGCTCGAAAAGCAGCTCAACCGGCTGCAGAAGGATTATATCGATTTCTATCTGCTCCATGCGCTCAACCGGAATTCATTCCGTGAGATGGTGTCCTACGGCGTTCCGGAATACCTCGCGGAGATGAAGGAAGCCGGCAAGATCCGGTATTTCGGTTTCTCGTTCCACGATGATTACGAGGCGTTCGAGGAGATTATCAATTACCGCGACTGGGATTTCTGTCAGATTCAGTACAACTATATGGACCGGAACGACCAGGCGGGAGAGCGCGGCGTGGCACTCTGCGTCGAAAAGCAGATCCCGATGGTTATCATGGAGCCGATTAAGGGTGGCACGCTGGCGACGCTTCCCGAAGAGGTGCTGACCGGTCTGCGGGCGCTCCGTCCGGAGGCTTCCGCTGCGTCGTGGGCGCTTCGTTTCGTCGGCTCGCGGCCGATTGTGCATGTAATTCTTTCCGGGATGTCCGCGGAGGACCAGCTTGCGGACAACCTGAACACGTTCAATCATTTCGAACCGCTTTCCAAAGAAGAGGAGAAAGCAATCGAAGATACTGCCGCTGCAATCCGCGCACGGGTACGGATCGGCTGCACGGGCTGCCGGTACTGTATGCCATGCCCGAACGGCGTCGATATTCCGAAGAACTTCCGTATCTGGAACAATTACGGAATGTACGCGAACGCCGGCAGTTCCCGGTGGCAGTGGAGCCATGAGATTTCCGCCGACGCGAAGCCGGATAACTGTCTCGGCTGCGGTGCCTGCGAGGCAGCCTGCCCGCAGCATCTTCCGATTATCGAGAGCCTGCAGAAGTGCTACGCGGAGATGGAATCACTGTAAAAAGTCTTGTATTTTTCTCAACTGCCTTGTATAATATAGAGGCAGTTGAGTTTTTGCAGGCATAGTACATCGGTAGTATATCAGCTTCCCAAGCTGAGGAGGCGGGTTCGATTCCCGTTGCCTGCTTTGTCATGAGGAGGGGCCCGCGAAGCGGGAAGAGTCCTGATGACCAATGTCATGAGGAGACAGCTGCGAAGCAGCTGACGGAGTCCTGATGACGAAAGAGATTATGTGGGGCCCGCACGGCGGGAATGCAATATGGACGAACAGGAAAGAAGACACAGAGCGGAACTGTTGAAGGCCGCCAGGAAACGGCGTCACCGCAGGGTGATGGTGAACAGAGTACTGGCCGGTCTTTTTCTTGTTGCGCTTATTGTTGCGATTATTGCCGGAATCGTGCTTTTGAACAATTATCTTAAGGGACCGGAGCCGGCGACACCGAACCCGACATGGAACACGCCGACGCCGATGGTCGTTACGCCGACCGATACGCCGACGCCGACACCGAGCCCGGAACCGACTACCGTGCAGAAAGCAACGCCGGTTCCTGCGGGAGTGAAGCGTGTCGCGTTCACATTTGACGACGGGCCTTCTTACAGCGGACTGACACTGAAGTTCGCCGAGAAGCTCGCTTCCTACGGCGGAAAGGGCACATGGTTCATTGTCGGAAACCGCGTCGATGCGGAGAACCGCGAAGATCTTAAGAAGGCTGCGGAACTCGGAATGGAAATCGGCATCCACGCATGGACGCACGAGTACTTCTTCGACCGCAACCCGGACCGTCTCGAGGAGGAACTTCAGAAGACTTCGGATATCATCTATGAGGTAACCGGAAAGCGTCCGACGCTGTTCCGTCCGCCCGGGGGGAACTTTACGGATAAGCAGGTCATCGAGATCAATTATCCGGTCATTCTCTGGTCGGTGGATACCGAGGACTGGAAGCATACCGGAAACAAGACCGAAGAGGAGCGCGCCGACAACGTGCAGAAGATTGTCGACGCGATTATGCAATACACGAGGGACGGCAGCATTGTCCTGATGCATGAGATTTACAACAACAGTTATGACGCGTTCTGTATCGCGATTGACCGGCTGTCAAAGGAAGGCTATGTCTTCGTTACGGTATCCGAGCTGATCGGCGACGAACTGCGGCCGGGACACAAGTATACCTCCTGGTACCAGCGCTAGGAACAACGCGGACGGCCCCTGTGCAGGCGCACGGGCCGGTGAGAAAAGCCTGCGGTATTCCCATATGAAAAATCGTCTACTTGTCGGAATCATTCTTTCGGAAATGCATCACCAGTTCTTCTCGAACGCTTCCAAGAAGCTGCAGGAAGAACTGCTTAAGATGGATGCGGACGTCTGCGTCTTCACGACGACCGCGCTTTCGGACATGCCCGAGGAATACTTAAGCGGCGACAGTTCGATTTACGATCTGATCACGCCGGAACTGTTCGACGGGTTCATCGTCTATCCGGGCACTTTCCAGATGCCGGAACAGCAGGAACGTTTTCTTAAGAAACTGAAGGATGAATACCACAAGCCGGTGTACTGTCTCGAAAGACCGAAACTCGGCTTTCCGACCGTGCCTTTCCTTGAGGAAGAAGGTATCGCCATGCTCGTTGACCATCTGGTTAAGGTGCATAAGGCGGAGACCATCGAGTACATCTCGAGTGAGATTGACGATGACGGGTTCCGGAAGGAACTCGAAGGATATTTCCTGAATGCAATCCGGAAGGAAGGCATTCCGGTTACGGATCACAGCATTCATTACGGCAAGACCAATGTCGGCAATGAAGCGAAGATCGTGGAAGAGATGATTTTACAGGAAGGCGGACTCCCGCAGGCTATCATATGCGGCAATACGGAGTCGGTTTCCGGTTTTATCTGCGCCTTTGAAGAGAAGGACATCCATGTGCCGCGGGACATTATGATCTGCGGCTACAATCTCGATATTGACGAAACGCTTCGCGGTACGACCTGTACGACAATCTTCCGGGATCCGTCCCGAATGGCGGTCGATGCCGCAAGAAAACTGATCAATGACATTCTCGGGGAGGAGAAGTATCCTCCCGTAAGCCGCGGGCAGGAGTGCGTCCTCGTGCCGAAAGCAACCTGCGGCTGCGAATTCTATGCTCTCGGGGATTATTCCCACATCCGGATGGACCGCCTTCTGACGAAAGACCGCCTGTACGAGTCGCCGTTCAATTTCATGCAGGAAGAGATTGCGAGCGCCGAGGATTTCGAATCCTGGCTCTGGCTGCTCGACTATTATGAGCGTTATCTCGGTAAGGAATGCGCGGCTTTCTATCTGTGTCTGAATGAGAACGCCCTTCACCAGACAACCAAGTTTACGGGCTTTACGGATAACATATTGCTTGCTTTGAACCACTCGAAGGTACGCAAGGTTTCGGCGACGGATTTCTTCCCGAAGTCGGCGCTGCTGCCTGCCTTAAGCGAGCCGTGCGATCATCCGAGGGCGTTTTATTTTGCGGCGCTCCATTTCATGGACCGCGTGTTCGGATATGCGGTTGTATGTTACGGTAACCGCGCGTGCGGACTGACCGCGTCCTTCGACAAATGGATGCGCAGCCTCGAGACTTCGCTTGAATGCCAGCGGCAGAAGACGGTGTTCCGGGATTATTACACCGAGAACGCGACCCGTGACATGATGACCGGTCTTTATAACTTCAAGGGCTATCTGAATGCCGTGAAGGAGCAGTTCGCGCAGCTTGCGGGCAAGGAACGCGTATTCCGGATTCTTTCGCTCGATATCAGCCGGTTCTCAAGCATTAACGAGCTGTTCGGAAGAGAAGAAGGCAATGAGGCGCTCCTGACACTGACCAAGATTTTATTGAATTCCATCAACGACCGGGACGTCTGCGCACGGTTCGGCAATGACGAGTTCGTCGTTGCAGGAGTCTATGACCGCGAGCCCGACGTGAAGGATATGATCCGCGAGATCAAAAACCGTTTAAAGACCATCAACCAGTTCGGCGGGAAGCAGTATACGATCGATATCGTTTATACGACGCTGACGCAGAAGATTACGAAGGAAGAGCAGATTGAAGAGTTCACGAACGATGTGCTTGCGCAGAAGAAGAACCTGAAGCAGGGTTCGTTCTCGGACAGCAGCGAGACTGTTTATGAGCTTGATCCGGAGGAATGCGAGGCCGTCCGCACGCTGATTGAAGAGAACGGATTTTCTTACCGTTTCCAGCCGATTGTCGACGCCAAGAACGGCAGCATCTATGCCTATGAGGCGCTGATGCGCTCCGGTTCGGACGAGAAGATTCCGCCTCTTTCGATATTACGGTATGCCGAAACGCTCGGCAGGCTGTACGACATCGAAAAACTGACGTTCTGGAACGTGGCGGAGATTATGATGCGGAACAGCAATGTGTTCACGGACCGCAAGATGTTTTTAAACAGTATCCCGAAGGTTACGCTTAAGGATAAGGATTTCAAGGATTTCACACTGCAGTATCCGGGCGTTCTGCCGAATATCGTCATCGAGTTTACCGAGCAGACCGAGCTTTCGGAAGAACAGCTTGACGCCATCCGGAAACGGAGCGGCGTGCACGGCTTCCGTGTCGCAATCGACGACTACGGCACCGGCTATTCGAACGTAACGAACCTTTTGAATTACATGCCCGATTACGTGAAGATCGACCGGAACCTGATTGCCGGCATCGAAGCGGACAGCAAGAAGCAGTATTTCGTCGCGAACATCGTGGAATTTGCCCGCGAGAACGGCTTCTTAGCGCTTGCCGAGGGCGTTGAGACGAAGGAAGAGATGGATGCTGTCATCCGTCTCGGCGTTGACCTGATTCAGGGCTTCTATACCGCAAGACCGAGCGACGGTTTCCAGGAAGAAATCGCAAGGGACATCCGCGACGAAATCATCTCCCTTAACATCCAGGCCGGCGAGTCCCGTACCAAGAAGACGTACATCGTCGACAAGGAGCAGGAGATTATGCTCATGCCGCTTGTCACGACCGAGCACTATACCGAATTCGTGATTAACCGCAGAGAATTAAGCATCGTCGGAAATCCACGGATTTCCGTCGACGTTCTGATCCGGATTCCGGACAATACGACGACAACGATTCATCTGCGCCGCGTCAGCCTTGATTCCTACCAGCGGCATCCGTGCATTGAAATCGGGAACAACTGCGACGTCACGATTGTGATTGAGGGAACGGCAGTATTAAACCGGAAGGGAATCCGCGTTCCGGAGAGCTCAAGGCTCACGCTGACCGGTGACGGAAAGCTGACCGTATACGGTACCGGCGACCGCGCATACGGAATCGGAGGAGATTCGACGCAGACTATCGGCAGGATTACCATCGATATGAGCGGCGACATCACGCTGAAACTCGACGGCAAGGAATGCGTCGGAATCGGCGGCGGATACTCGAACCGCAAGGCAGGAATCTATATAGACCGCTGCAAGAATCTGTACACGCTGGCAAGCGGAGAGCGTGCCGTCGGCGTCGGAATCTGCAACAACATCGCGCCGATTTCCCTGAAAGAAACACGGCTTAAGATGGAAATCAACGCCGACCGGGCGGTAGCGGTCGGTTCGCTTACCGCGGAATGCGACATCACGCTTAGCGGCGTGAAACTGAATTACACTTCTTCCGGGGACAGTCAGGTCACGGTCGGAACCCTTTCGAACCGTCCGGTGAAAATCGTCGCGAGACATTTCGAAATGCAGACGATGATCAAGGCGAAGACCTGCGTCGGAATCGGCTGCAGAGACGGTTCTGCGGACATCCGCTTAGATTCGTCGGAAATCGACTTGCGGCTTGAAGGAGCCGAGGCCGTCGGCATCGGTTCGAAGACGAAAGAAGGACGCGGACAGTTTGAAAAGACGGTGTTCCGCACCATTATCAACTCGGCGGACCGGATTGATTTCGGCTACGAACCCGAGAACATGAGCTTTTTGATGTGTAAAGTCTGAAGAATGAGAGGATACCCGGATCCGGGGGGACCGGGAGAAGAAGATTATGCGTAAAATGTTATATGCGCTCCTTGTTGTGCTGCTTTTATTCGTACTTTACGGATGCGACAGCGCAAACAAAAAGGAATACGATAAGATCGACCATACGTCGGGAATCACGGGAGATGTGACGGGAGCCGGAAAGAAAGATCCGAAGGCGCTTGTGATCTGCCTCGATCCCGGCCACGGCGGCCGCTGGCAGGGGGCAATCTACCATGACCGCGAGGAACGGGACATTGTCCTTGAGCTTGCCAAAGAAATCCGTTCCTACCTGAACGAGCACTATCCGGAGATTAAGGTTTATCTGACAAGAGAAGACAATAACGTCTTTTCAAATGACATCGGGACGGACCTCCGGGCCCGCGTGGAATTTGCCAAGAGCTGCGATGCCGATATTCTCATAAGCCTTCATCTGAATGCTTCCGAGAATCACAATATGCACGGCTCGATGGTATGCATATCGAAGCAGCCGAACATTAACGGAATCTCCGTGGAACTGGCCGACGCCCTTTTAGACGCAACGGAGGGACTCGGGCTCAAACGGAACGGTTACGAAACAAGAAACAGCACGGATACGTTTGATGAGAACGGCGAGCCGGTAGACTATTACGCGATATGCCGTCACGGCGCTTCGCTTGACATCCCCGCCGTCATCCTCGAATCCTGCTTCATGGACCACGATACGGATTATCCGTATATCGAAACCGACGAGGCGCTTAAACGGCTTGCGGAAGCCGAAGCGGAAGCCATGGCGCAGTTTATGCTGTCACATTTTCCGAAATAAGAAAAGACCGTCATCCCCGCGGGTGACGGTCTTGTTTTCGTTTCGGTTACTGCCACCCGCCGTCAAATCCGATGATCTGGCCGGTCAGGTAGGACGGTGCTTTCAAAAGGAGCGAAACCATGTCGGCAATCTCCGCGGACGTTGTCATGCGGCAGGCGGGGATTTCGTCGATCACGGCCTGTTTCTCCTCGTCGGAGAGCATCCGGTTCATCGGTGTGTCGACCATGCCGGGTGCGAGCGCGTTCACGGCGATGCCGCTCGGAGCGAGCTCTTTCGCGAGCGCTTTCGTGAACGAGTTGATGCCGCCTTTCGTCGCAGAGTAGGCTACCTCGCAGGAGGCACCGCGGCCGCCCCAGACGGAAGAGAGGAGGAGAATCCGTCCTTCCTTCCGCGACACGAAATGCGGCGTCAGAGCCTTACAGAGCAGAAACGCCGAGGTCAGGTTCGCGTCGAACAGACGGTTCCAGTCGGAAAGCGAAAGGTCGGTCATAAGCCCTATGGAAGCGATTCCTGCTGCGTGAACGAGTCCGTCGATATGACCGAATTCCCGAAGGGAAGCGCCGACAATATCCTTCACAAACGATTCCTCCGACAGATCCCCGAGGAAGGTTTTGCAGGGAACTTCCGACGAAAGACGGCGGTATAAATCCGCCAGCGCGGCTTCGTTCCGGTTCCCGCAGAGGATGAGCGAACAGCCCTCGGAAGCCAGTTTCGCGGCGATTCCGGAGCCGATTCCGCCGCTTGCGCCGGTAATCAGGTACGTTTTCATAGTGATTTCTCCCATAAAATGATGGGTTCAGTTTAGCAAAAAAGTACGAAAAATGCAATTCTTATGCTCGTTTTATCAATAATAGACAGTTTTCGGACGGAAAAATTAGGAAAAAAGCATAACAATATAACGAAACGCACGAAAGTTAGTCAATTTCAACAAAATGAGGAAATCTTCTTTGGTAATTTGCGATATGGCATTTTCCGGTGGGGTTGTGTATGATAAGGCTATGCTATTTTGCGTATTTGTGTGCGCAGGATGAATATCAGGAGGTTAAAAATGGCAAGTTTAAAGTTGATCAACATTAACAAGACTTATCCGAACGGATTTGTTGCAGTTAAGGATTTCAACCTGGACATTAAGGATCAGGAGTTCATCATCTTCGTAGGTCCTTCCGGTTGCGGAAAGTCCACGACACTTCGTATGATCGCCGGTCTTGAAGAGATCACCGCAGGTGAGCTCTACATCGGTGACAGACTGATGAACGACGTTGAGCCTAAGGACAGAGATATCGCGATGGTATTCCAGAACTACGCTCTTTATCCTCATATGTCAGTTTATGATAACATGGCATTCGGACTTAAGCTTCGTAAGACTCCCAAGGCAGAGA
>CAMZEW010000042.1:0-12873 GCA_947305875.1 uncultured Lachnoclostridium sp. | reverse complement strand
CTTTGGTAATGGTTTTGGTACGCACCTGCCCGCGGTCGTTAATCAGAATCGTCGCAACGCCGTCGGTACCAGATAGGTATGTCTCGCACGACTTCTCAATGCCGTTCTTTCCGACGATGCTCGTCTCACTGTAACGCGTTCCGGTACCCGCTTCTTTCAGCATTTCGAGTTCTTCGGCGTTAATTCTTCCGACATAACCGATAATATGCGAAAAGTATTCTGCATCGTTATAGATGCGGCGCCAGGACTTCGTAATCTCAAGACCCGGAATCGTCGTCGTATTTTCGTAAAATGTGATGCGCGCCTCGTCGCTTATATTGCTGACGACGCGGAACGACGAATAGCTCGGATACATCGTAAAGAACTGGTAACGGTAGGCCATGATTTCAAGCGCGTCCTCTTTCGAGTAAGCGTCGGAAATCTGGAACATTCTTGACGTATTGTTGCCGTGCCGCATGAAGTTGAAGACGTCTTCCGCCGTCGCAGCATAATGCTCTTCCTTCAGGTCGGCAACGCTCTTCAAACCGAACGCATTCTTTTTAAACCGGTCCAGATTGCTTCCGGATACGGTAAAATGCAGGTCTCCGTTCTCATCCATCACAAGCGGGAACGAAAACTCGCGTTTGTAATTGAATTCTCTGAGGATTTTGATCAATTCGTAGATGGCCGTGTTCATCTCGAGATTGTTCGTGAGCTCGGCGGAATTGAACATGTCAAGATTGTACTGCAGCTCGTTATAAGCAAGCAGATTGCCGTTGACATCGTAGATATTGCCTCTTGTCGAGGGAATTGTAATCAGTTTCGTGTAGGATTTTTCGTCACGGGTAATCTTCGTCTTCTCGGGTTCGACCATCTGCATCCGGAATATATGGACGATCAGAATGCCGAAAAGGATAAACAAAACAAGACCTACCGGAACAAGCCGGTTGGTGAACAGTTCTTTCAGTTTTTCACCGAGTGTCTGCTGCATGGAAACTCCGAAATCAGGTATCTACCTTGGAATAATCAGTATAAAGAGGTTTCGTAACCTTCCAGTAAATGAGATCGAGAATCCGGTATACCGGAACAAAAACAACCGCTGTATAAATCGCAAGCGGAATCATCTGGTAAACGATGTAAGCGCCGATATTTGTGCGTCCTCTCGTTAGGAACAGGAACACATAGAACATGAAGGCAAACAGAAATTCCGATGCTGCGGCCATCGTGAGTGGCAGCAGGATATCGTTCTGCACGTAATACTTCGCGAGGAAACCGTTCAGATAACCGATGAACATGTAAAAGAGCGCAAATACACCCAAAAGCCCGCCGGACGCAATGTCCAAAACGAGCCCCGCGAAAAATCCGACGAACATGCCTTTCGTCTTGCCGCGCTGATAAGCTGCCGCGACGACAATCATGACAATCAGGTCGGGAACGATGCTGTAGTAGCCGAAAGCCAGATGCGTGAAGAGCGTCGTCTTCAGCAAAACGGCAATCAGAATCTCGACTGCATAAACAAGAAAAACAATCATGGGTTTACTCCGCCTGGAAATCCTTCTTTAATTCGGTGATGATCAAAACCGTGTTCAAATGCTCAAAGTCCACAACCGGCGTAAGATAACCGGTCTTCGTCAATCCGTCGTTCTCACTCTGGATATTCGAAATATAACCGATCAGAATGTCCGGAAGATACTTGTCGCTTAACGGCGAGGTGTATACCTTATAGTTGTTCCGGACTTCGGTGTTGATGGAGAGGTCACGGATTTCGATATACCCGAGCGATAACAGCTCGAGGTTTCCGCATACGATACAGTTATCGTCGGTTTTCGTTACGATTGCACTGACATAGTTGTTGTCGTCGATGACCGAACGGACAACCGAATAATTCGGACCGACTTCGGTAATGATGCCGACAAGACCGGCGCCGGCAAGCACGTTCATATCGACCTGAATGCCGTCCTTGTAGCCTTTGTCGAGGGTGAATCTTGCGTAATATCCGCTCGAATCCTTGGCGATTATGTTCGCACCGACGGTCGTATAGTTCTTATAGCTGTCCGCAAGAGCAAGCAGCTGTTTGTATCGTTCGAGGTCATACAGAGACTGCTCCATATTCTCCTTCTCGCGTGCAATCCGGTCATTCTCCGCTTTAAGCTCTGCGATTTCCTTCTGCAGGTCTTCCACCTTCTCAAAGTTGTCGACGGCGTTGTTGATGCCGGTTCCGAGTGTCGTGATTCCCTTCTGAAGAGGAATCAGCATCGAATTCATGCGGGTCCGCGCAAAATCGAATATGTTGGAAAACTTGTACGAGAAAAAGATCAGGAAGATGCAAATCATCGTCATGATCAGAAGAACGTATCTCGGTTCCATGTCATATTTCGGTTTCTGACGTTCTTTCATGTCCTCTCCTTTCCGAAGAATCCGTCAAAGCGGGAATTTATCCTCTGCAAGCGCCTGCTTTAAGCTGACGGCGTAGCGCTCGTAATAGCGGTCTTCCATAATCTTCGCAAGACCGTTTGTGACAGTCATGACGCCGAAGTCGGTGATGTTCACTTTATTGTTTCCGAGGTTGGTCGAGAACAGAAACGAAAGTCCCGGAAGCGATGCGGAACCGCCGGTTATGCGGATGCCGTTATGGTAAACGTCGGCGGCAATCTCGGGCGGCGTGCGGTCCAGAATCACGCGAATATTCTCAAACACCGTCTGCATGCATTCCGAAACCGCGTCGTTGACGAGTTCGGTCGTAATCTCACACTCTCTCGGAAGGCCGGTCACAAGGTCGCGGCCGAACGCGTTCATCACGTCGTCGCGTTTCGAAGAGAAGTTCGTGAGCTCGGTTTTTAGAGTCTCCGCAGTCTTTTCGCCGATTAGGAGGTTATACTTACGGCGAATCAGGTTAATGATATTCTCGTTAAATGTGCGTCCTCCGACCGGGAGCAGCTTGCTGAACAGAATTCCTCCGAGACTGATGATTGAAATCTCGGTCGTTTCCGCACCGATGTTCACAATCATCGTACCCTGCGATTTGATGATGTCGATTCCTGCGCCGATGGCGTCGGCAATCGGCTTTTCAACAAGACGAATCCGTTTCGGACGTACAATCGTACCGTCCACGAGGTCGTAAAACGCTTTCTTCTCCACTTCCGTGATATCGGAAGGAACCGCGACATAGAATTCCGCGCCGCGGAACTTGCCGAACACCCGGTTTAAGTCGAGGAACATGCAGTTTAAAAGAGAAAGCATATTCGCAAAGCTCGAAATAACGCCGTGCGAAATCGGAAACGTCACGGAAATCGCGTCCGGAGTTTTACCGAACATTTCGTAAGCTTCGTCGCCGATGGCAAGAATCTTCGAATGATTCTTAAAGGCAATGACGCTCTTCTGATTATAGACAACGCCCTGCCCTTTTCGATAGATTTTCGTGGAATCCGATCCGAAATCGATTCCGAACACCTTGGAAGCCATATATAACCTCACATAAATTGATTTTCCTGAAAACTGTAATATGTGCCGCTGCCGAATATGATATGGTCAAGGAGCGGCAATTGCATCATCACGCCGAGTTCACGGACGGTTTTCGTCAATTCGCAGTCCTCTTTGCTCGGTGCGGGATTTCCGCTCGGGTGGTTATGCATTAAGACGATGCAGACGGCTTTATGTTTCAGCGCCAGCCGGAAGATGTCTCTCGGCGAAACGACCGAACAGTTTACGGTGCCTCTCGTTACAACGACTTCGCGGATTCGTTTCATCCGGTTATCAAGAAGCAGAAGCCATACTTCTTCCTGGCTTAAGCAACGCATATTCTCCCGGTAATGCCTAAAGATTTCCGAAGCACAGTTCAGATACTGCCCGTCTTCATTCCGCACCGTCCACATTCTTCTTGCAAGCTCGCCGACGGCCGACAGCTGGATTGATTTGATTCGTCCGATGCCTTGTATCTGTTCAAGCGTTCCGAGGTCCGGCTCATACAGCCCCGACAAACCGCCGGTCTCACGAAGTACGGCATATGCCGTTTCGAGTGCGCTTTTCGCCGCGCTTCCGCTTCTTATGATCACGGCAAGCAGTTCTGCGTCCGAAAGCGCCGATATTCCGAGTTCCTTAGCCTTTTCATACGGCTGTTCGCTTCTCGGAAGGGATTTCATCCCGTTTTCATGCGTCATATGGTCCTTTCCCTCTCTCCGGGAAATGGCACACAGTATCGTAGTATACAACAAACCAAACCAAACATACAACACAAATGTGTTAATTGTGTGGCATTATCATAAACGGATACATCCTGCTTTGGCTAATTCTTCGAGCGACATCAGGATGCCGAGTTTGGCGTGATACCAGGTGAGGCCGCCCTGAAAATAGACGTTGTAAGGCGGCGTCAGGGGTCCGTCGGCGGAAAGTTCGATCGAGGAGCCCTGGTAGAAGGCTCCGGCAGCCATGATGACTTCGGAGGAATAACCGGGCATGGCCCACGGCTCGGGTGTAACGAAACTGTCCACGGGTGCCGCGGCCTGAATGCCTTTACAGAATGCAATAAGGCCTTCCGCGGAACCGAGCGTAACGGCCTGAATGATATCGTGTCTTGTTTCGGTTCCGTTCGGATGAACCGGAAAACCGAGCTGTTCATAAAGCCGCGCAGCGAAGATTGCGCCTTTCAAGGCTCCCGCGGTTACAGTCGGCGCGAAGAAAAGACCCTGGAAGAAGTTTCGGTTCATGCCGAGTGAGGCGCCGACTTCTTTGCCGAGTCCGGGACTCGTAAGGCGGTACGCGCACTGCTCGATATACTCTTTCTTTCCGACAATGTAACCGCCGCTCGGCGCAAGTCCGCCGCCGGGGTTCTTAATCAGGGAACCGACGCACAGATCCGCTCCGACCTCGGTCGGCTCATGTCTTTCCGTGAATTCGCCGTAGCAGTTATCCACCATGCAGATCACGTCGGGCTTGATTCCTTTGACAAATGCGATGAGTTCGCCGATCGAATCGACCGAAAGCGTCCGTCTTGAAGAATAACCTTTGCTGCGCTGAATCTCAATCAGCTTCGTATGTTCGTTGATTGCCGCACGGATTCCGTCGAAATCGAAACTTCCGTCGGAAAGCAAATCCACCTGCCGGTAGGTAATTCCGAATTCCTTTAATGAGCCCGGAGCGTCTTTGATTCCGATTACGGATTCAAGCGTATCGTAAGGCTTTCCGACCGGGGAAAGTATCTCGTCTCCGGGACGGAGATTCGCCGAAAGCGCAAGCGCCAGGGCGTGCGTTCCGCACGTAATCTGCGCACGGACAAGTGCGTCTTCCGCACGAAACACCGAAGCGTAAACAGCTTCCAGCGTTTCTCTTCCGAGATCGTTATATCCGTAGCCCGTAGAGGCTTCAAGACAAGCCTCGGAAACCCGGTGCTTCTGCATCGCACGGAGGACCTTCATCTGGCAGTATTCGGCATTCTCATCAATCAATGAAAACCGTTCCGAGAGTTCCTTCTCGGTCTTCTCACCTAACTTTAAAACGGAATCCCGGATTCCGAATTCACGGTAACAGTCAAACAATGGCTTTCTCCTTCAAAATCTTAAGCATATCTTCAAGGATTTCATCCTCCGAAAGATTGCTCCTGTTATAAAAAACGACGTCTTTCTCCCGCCTAAACCAGGTCATCTGCCGCTTCGCAAAATGCCTCGTCTCCTGCTTAATCCAATCAACCGCTTCCTCTAAAGTACACTCCCCGCGAAGATGCATCAGAAGCTGCTTATAACCAAGCCCCTGCATCGCAACGGTACAATCCCCGTAACCGAGGCGGACCAGTTCCTTTACTTCCGTAAGAAGCCCCGCCTTCATCATCTCGTCCACGCGGCGGTTTATGCCTGAGTAGAGCTCTTCCCGGTCCTTCGTAAGGACAAAATAAGCGTAATTGTATTTGGGCTCCGATGCGGCGCTTTCTTTGTTATGCACCGAAATCGGAAACCCGTGACAGTGCGCAAATTCAAGCGCGCGGATAACCCGCTTCTTATTCTGTTTCGGAATGGTTCTGCACGATTCCGAATCAACCTCATGAAGCATCGAAAACAGCTTCTCTTCGCCGTCCGGCTCCGCGGAAATCTGCTCAAGCATATGCCGGTATCCGTCCGAGCGGTCCTCTTCGTCGAAGGAAACGCCCTTTAACAAAGCCTGGATGTAAAAACCGGTGCCGCCGGCGACAATCGGTATATGACCGTTTGCCTGAATAGTCTCTATGGCATGCTCCGCCATATCGCGGAATACGGATACGTTGAATTCCCGATCGGGAGTCAGGCAGTCAATCAGATAATGCGGAACGCCTTCCGTTTCGGCGGGCTTGATCTTCGCCGTTCCGATATCCATATGGCGGTATACCTGCATCGAATCCGCGCTGATGATTTCTCCGCCGATTCTTTTCGCAAGGCGGATCGAAAGTGCGGTTTTTCCTGCCGAAGTCGGGCCGGAAAGGACGATAAGCGGTTGTTTTTTATTACTCATACAATTCGTTTAAACTTCTTTTCCATTTCGTATTCTGTCATCGAAATGATTGTAGGCCGTCCGTGCGGGCAATGGAACGGATTGTCTAAAGAAAGCAGCTCTTCAAACAGATGTCTTGCCTCAAGCTCGGAAATCGTCTGGTTTCCTTTGATAGCTGCCTTACAGGACATCGAAGCCATCGTTTCGAATACGCGCTCGGGCGTAAACCCTGTCCCGCTTTCCGAAAGCGAGTCGAGAACCGCAAGAAAATAATCCCTTGCATCCATACGGTACAATGCTGCCGGAACCGCGCTGATCTGATAATCCCTGCCGCCGAAATGCTGAATCGAAAAGCCGGCTTTTCGGAAGATATCCATGTATTCCGTAAGCACCTGCTCTTCCCTTATCGAAAGAGGAAGGATGATGCTCGGATAGATCATCTGCGAACAGTTTTCGCCGGATTCGAATGCTTTAACAAGCCGTTCGTAGTTAATTTTCTCGTGCGCGGCATGCTGGTCGATGATGTACATCTTCCCTTCGGTTTCGATAATCCAGTAGGTTTTGAAAACCTGTCCGATAATCCGGAAATCAACGGATTTTCTTAACTTCACAAAATCCTCATCGGCATCTTCTGTCAGATTATTAACCGGTTCCGTAACTTCGGAAGCCTGTTCCCAAGACGTTTCTTCTCCGGTAAATGTGACACCGGAAGGCTCTTTGAAAACCGTCACTGCAGCCGGCTTCGGTTCTTCGTAAAAGAACGAAATCTGCTTCGGCTTTTCTGCTTCCATCCGCTTCGTTTCGAAGATTTCGGGAGGACGTTCCGGGAGGATTTTCTCTTCCTCTTCTCTTCCGGCATCCGGTATTAAAACCGAGCTGTGAAGCGCTTCGGAAAGGGCTTTTCGGATTTCATCGCAGACCGCTTCCTGTTCGGAGAACCGCACATCGGTCTTCGTCGGATGAATATTGACGTCCAGTTCGTCCGGATTCATCTCAAAAAGCAAAGCCGTAAACGGATAGTTATGCTGCATCATGTAAGGCACATAGGCGTCTTCGATGGCCTTGCAAATCAGATTCGAGCGAACATAACGTCCGTTTACAAAATACATCTCGTAGCTGCGGTTTCCGCGGCTTATGAGGGATTTACCGATGTAGCCGGATATCGAAAGACGTCCGGAACGGTAATGCATCGGAATCAGATTGTCGGCGACTTCCCTTCCGAATACCGAATAGATTGCGTCTTTTTGGTGTCCGTTGCCGGATGTATGAAGCACCGCGCGTCCCTGAATCATAAGCGTAAACGAAACGTCGCTTCTTGAAACGGCGAAACGGTTCATCGTTTCACTGATATAACCCGCCTCGGTAACGGCGGATTTTAAAAACTTCCGTCTTGCGGGAACGTTATAGAACAGATCTCTGATGAAAAACGTCGTTCCGTCGGGACAGCCGGCGTCTTCAAACGTCTTCTCCTCTCCGCCTTCGATCACATAGCGGTTCCCGAGAAAATCCTCTTTCCTTTTGGTCAACAGTTCAACTTTCGAAACGCTTGCGATGCTTGCAAGCGCCTCCCCGCGGAACCCGAGGCTTCGGATTGAAAGCAGGTCGGATTCTTCGCGGATTTTGCTCGTAGCGTGGCGGAGAAAAGCAGTCGGAATATCCTCCCTTTCGATGCCGCAGCCGTTATCGGTAATCCGAAGAAACGAAATACCGCCGTTCTGCACGTCCACGGTTACGGAAGAAGCCCCTGCGTCGAGGGAATTCTCGACGAGTTCCTTTACGATGGAAGCCGGCCGTTCAATCACTTCACCGGCCGCGATACGGTTAACGGTATCCGGGCTTAACACATGAATGATTCCCATTCCGGCTCCTTTCCGCGGTTCAACCGCCGTTCTGTTCGAGATAATTCTCAAACTGCTCTAAAGTCATCAAAATCGTACGGGGCTTCGTGCCCTCTTCGGGACCGACAACGCCGGCGTCCGCAAGCTGGTCCATAATACGCGCAGCACGGTTAAAACCAATCTTGTACATGCGCTGCAGAAGGCCGATGCTTGCCTTATCCTTCTCGATAATAAACCGTCCGGCTTCGGCAAAATACTCGTCGTGGTCGGATTCGCCGGAAGAAGCATCGTTGAAGTTTCCGGCACTCTTCTTTCCGGTCTCCTGGGAAGCCTTGTCAATCTGCGCGGAAATATTCTCGTTATAGGAAACACGGTTTCCTTTCTTCTTCTTGATTTCTTCGACAACGGCCTTAACCTCGGCGTCCGAAACGAACGCACCCTGCACGCGGACGGGCTTCGGAATGCCGCTTGGGAAGAACAGCATGTCGCCCTTGCCGAGAAGCTTATCGGCACCGACCTGATCGAGAATGGTTCTCGAATCGGTAGCGCTTGCTACGGAAAATGCGATGCGGGACGGCACATTTGCCTTAATTAATCCCGTAATAACGTTGACCGTAGGACGCTGTGTCGCGAGCACCAGATGGATTCCGGCAGCTCTTGCAAGCTGTGCAAGACGGCATATTGCCTCTTCGACTTCACCCGGCGAAACCATCATCAGATCCGCCATCTCATCGACAATAATCAGAATCTGAGGAAGTTCCTTACGGGTGTTGCCTTCGTTGTCAAGAAGCGGCGTCCGGCTTACCCGGATCTTCTCGTTGTAGCCTTCGATATCCCTTACTTCGAGTTCCGCGAACCATTTGTAACGGTTCATCATTTCCATGACGGCCCAGTTCAATGCGCCGTATGCCTTCTTCGGGTCGGTGACGACCGGAATCAGAAGGTGCGGAATGTCGTTATATACGCTTAATTCAACGACCTTCGGGTCAATCATGATCATGCGGACGTCGTTCGGGCTGTATTTATACAGGATGCTGATAATAATCGTATTGATGCAGACGGATTTACCGGAACCGGTCGCACCGGCAATCAATACGTGCGGCATCTTCGCGATATCGGCGACAACCGCGTTGCCTTCAATATCCTTACCGACTGCAAAATCAATCTTTCCGTGGCTGTTTTTGAACTTATCGGATTCCAAAAGAGAACGGATATAAACGGTGGAACCCTTAGTATTCGGAACTTCGATGCCGACTGCGCTCTTTCCGGGAATCGGCGCTTCGATACGGATGTCTTCGGCGGCCAGATTCAGTTTGATATCGTCTGCAAGCGCGGTAATACGCGATACTTTCGTTCCGATCTCGGGCTGCAGCTCGTAGCGGGTTACGTTCGGACCGCTCGTATAATTCGTTACGGTAACGCTGACGCCGAAGCTGTGAAGCGTATTCTCAAGCTTTAATGCGGTATCACGGAGTTCAAGAGGCGACATCGCCTGCTGGTTCCGGTCGGGCTTCTTTAACAGCTCGATACGCGGGAACACGTAAGGCTTCTCTGTGCTCTCGTCAACCGGTCCGATATCGGTTTCCGCATCATCCGGATTAATTGTAATCTTCTTAGCGGCTGACTTCTGCACGGAAGCCGTCTCCGTATTCGGAGTTTGCCCGGTGATATCCGAAAAAGCGGTTTCCTCCGCGGGCTTTTGATTATAATAGGTCTCCTCTTCCGGAGGAATGTATTCTCCGATCGGTTCGGGCTCTTCGGTAACGCCCGGAAACGGAATCAGATTCTGTCCGTGTATCTCGGGAATTCCGGACGCATCCCGCTCGTAAGAAGCGCTGTTTTGGATATCCGTTTCGGGGGCCGGAGTAACAGGCGTGCTGAACTTCCGGTCCATCTCGGACTGGTAGGCGGAAACCGGCGCGGTGTTACTGATAATCGGCTGATAATTTGCAATATCGGGAGCATTATGCGGCTTTTTGTTCTCCGGCTCTTTCTTTCCGTAACCCTTTAAGCGCTCGATAATGCCCGGTTTCTTCTTCGTTGTTCTCGGGAATTCGTAGCCGTTGCCTTCCGGCGCGTTCGGCGTGTCGATGTTCACCATGACAAGCTTCTTGCGGCGGTTCTCTTCCTGAATTTCGTCAAGGCTCATCTGGCGGTATTCGTTGAAGTTCGATGCGGATTTGGCGCGCTGCGCTTCCGCCGCCTGACGCCGTTCTTCTTCCTCGCGTTCCTCTTCTCGGATCTGCCGCATGATTGCGCGCTGTTCGGCACGCTTCTTGCGGATTGCATGAATGATTGCCTTGCCGGTAATCAGTATGATGCAGATCAGAATCAGCGTACAGAAGATCAGAATTGTGGCGGCCTTGTTAAAGAAATGCACAAGCGGACACGAAAGAATCTCACCGATCAGACCGCCGTCATTATTGACAAGCGCCTTGAACGAACTGCCCATATGCCGGAACTTAAACTCAAAATGTTCGGCATCGCCGGTTGCGGTATTGATAATGCCGCACACGAGACAGATTAACGTCCAGAAATAAATCGATTTCCGCGTCGCAACCGGATTTCCCTTGTTGGACCTTGTAAAGAACACAAAGAACACAAGTGCGAACGGGAAGACAAATGACATTGCTTTTCCGAAGAAAGCATTCATAATGCCCTTGAACACGTTACCGATGGAGCCGCACAGATTGAACAGACTCAGCAGCAGCAGAATTGCAACAAGAATCGTGACGATAATGACAATATCGTCAATGAGTTCCTTCTTTCTGCGCATCTCCTCAAGGTATTCCTCCGTGGCATTTGTCGAGGAGCCCTTCTTATCGAGCGCAACGTTCACGTTGACGGAGTTCTTCTCGGCATTCTCAATGGCTTTATTGTTAAACTTCGAACCGGGATACTTCTTCGACGTGCTGTCTTTCGTATTCTTGTTAGCCATTCATCTCACCTCATTCCTTTATGTAATCAGCAATATGAATAATAGAAACAGTCCGAGGCCGATCCGGTACCAGCCGAAGACTTTGAAATCATGTTTCTTCACGTAATCAATCATCCAGTTGACGGTTGCGAAAGCAACGAGAAATGCCACGATCATCGCACAGAGAAGAATCGCGTACTGCATGCCGTCGAAATCGAAACGGTACTTGATGAGCTTCCATAAAGATGCGCCGATAATCGTCGGAATCTCGAGGAAAAACGTGAATTCCGTCGCGACGCCGCGGCTTGCGCCGAGAAGCATCGCGCCGATAATCGTGATACCCGAACGGGACGTACCGGGGATCATCGCGAGAATCTGGAAGCAGCCGATATATACGGCAAGTTTCATCGGAATCGACCCGAGCGTCTTGTAACGCGGCGGATTCTCTTTGCTGTAGCGCTCTATGAAGAGAAATACGATACCGTAAAGGATTAACGTGATCATTACGGTTATGATGCTTCGCCGTCCGTGGAAGAACAGATCGAATAAGTTATCGAACAGGAGTCCCGCTATTGCCGCGGGGATACAGGCGATGAAAATCTTAAGCCACAGATAAACCTTCGGCCCTTTGACGATTACCCGCTTCTCTTCGGTCATTCCGAGCGGCCAGAGCTGCCTGAAGTAGATTAAGATAACCGCGAGAATCGCGCCGAGCTGAATCGCCACGGTGAACAGCTCCGAAAAGGCTGCATCCTTTAAGCAGTCGGGACGGAGCAGCTGCTCGAGAATAAGCAGGTGGCCCGTGCTGCTGATCGGAAGAAACTCGGTAATGCCTTCGGCAATGCCGAGAATCAGGATTTTCAGAAATTCAAAAAAGTTCATCCGTTAACCTCAGGTTTATAATTCATAAACGGCTTCTTCGCCCTGTTTCAAAGAAACCGTGAAGGTGCGGTCCTCGTAGACCGCTTCCGCTTCGTAGTCTTTATACTCTGCCCGTACCGTAAAATGCGACAGTCTTCCGCCTGTTACATACAGGTTATATACGGCTCCGCCCTTTGCGTAAAGCCCTTTGAAATAACCGTCCGAGAAAGCCTTCGGAAGAGTCGGAAGCAATACGGCGCGTGTTTCGTTCGAATATAGGAACGCTTCTCCGAGCGCCGCTATCGAGCCGAAATTCCCTTCAATCTGAAACGGCGGGTGATTATCATGAAGAGTGTCTAACGTGCTCCTCTTAAGAAGCGCAACAAGATTCTCGTAAAACTTCTCTCCGTTCCGAAGACGGACATACAGATTCATAATCCATGCGCGACTCCAGCCGGTATGGCCGCCGCCGTTTTTAAGACGTCGCTGAAGCGTCACGCCGGCAGCGTTGAATAAAGTATTGTCCGGATCGTCGGCATGAATCTGATCGGACGGATACAATGCATAAAGATGCGAAATATGCCGGTGCCCGGGCTCCAATTCTTCATAATCCTCGGGCCATTCCATAACCTGCCCGAATTTTCCGACGCGTATCGGCGGAATCTTACAAAGAAGCGTTTTGGTACGCGCAAGGAAATCCGCATCGGCGTCACCTCACGGAAAGCTGACAAAATGGGTTTCAAGCTGCTCCAGAGCCAGTCTGCCGTTGAAGGCTTCGGTCAGTCTTGCTTCAAGTGCGGGGAACAGCGCCGTTTTGATATCAAA
>CAMZEW010000041.1:0-13543 GCA_947305875.1 uncultured Lachnoclostridium sp. | reverse complement strand
ATATCCGCACTCTTTCATCCACCGTTCCGCTTCAATAAGCATCATCGCGCCGATTTTCCTGCCGCGGTATTCGGGCAGAACGACAACTCTTCCGAGCATTACCGTTTCGGCGTCCTTTTCATAGAAACGGCAGGTCGCAACCGGGTAGCCCTGATCCAAGATAACGATATAGCGCGTCCCGTCACAGTCATGCTCGTCGAATTCCTCTCGTAATGAGATTCCGTGCTGCCGGTTCATTCCCTGTATCCGCACCGAGTACGCGCCTGCGCGCTGCCATTCCTGCTCCGCCCGGAGCACCTCAAGCTGTTCCATGGTTCTTTCCTTCCGATTCCCGGCAGAATCCGATCTCCCGGAGTACCCGGTCCATCAGTCTTGCATTTTTCAAAGAGAATTCCGGCGTGACATGCGGTTTTTCTCCCTCTAAGATGCAGCGTCCCAGCTGCTCAATCTCAAGCGCATAGTTCTGCGGAACGAAAACTTCCCGTTCCTGCATGCCGTCCGGCGTATAGACGCGGTACCGCACCGTGCCTTCCTGATTGTACTCCACGTCCGACCGGATGGAACCCCGGCTTCCGTGAATATACAGCCGGTCATGGCGGGAATTCGTATTCGTCCCGAGCACCATTCCGACCTGAAATGCCGCTCTTGCCCCGTTCGTAAAGCGAAGTATTGCCGCCGTCATATAATCCACTTCCCGCTCGGAGAATTCCGCAACCGCCTTTACCATATCGGGCTCGGAATCAATCAGCGACAGAATCATCGTCGTGCAGTAACAGCCGAGATCATACATCGCGCCTCCGCCAAATTCTTTATACAGACGGAAGTCTTCCCTGTATCCCTGCGTAACGAACGCCGTATCGATATAATCCACTTCGCCGATGATTCCGCTCGCGACATCCTTCTTTAAGCTTTCCGCATACGGGCTGTGCAGGTATGCGTACGCTTCCATCAAAAAGACGCCGTTCTCTTCGGCTGTCCGGTACATTTCCTCCGCTTCCGTCACATTTAACGCAAGAGGCTTTTCACAAAGCACGTGCTTCCCGGCCTTCAGCGCCGCCGTCACCCACTCCTTATGAAGATGATTCGGGAGCGGAATGTAAACCGCCTGAATATCCCGGTCGGCGAGCAGTTCTTCGTAACAGCCGTACGCCTTTTCGATTCCGTACTGCTCCGAAAAGCTCTTAGCCTTTTCGATGCTTCTTCCCGCGATTGCCGTCAGCTCGCAGTTATTTGCTTTCTTCATGCCGGGGATTGTCGCCCATCTCGCGATGTTCGCCGTCCCGAGAATGCCCCATTTCACTTTGTCCACAGTTCCGTTTCCTCCAAAAGTTTCTCAATTACCTTCTCATAGTCTCCGTCGATTACGGTGACCGGCTCTCCCGCTGCCGGGAACCCCTCGGCATACTTCCGGTTTTCTTCTTTCAGCCACCCGGCCGTGCAATACGAATCATCCCCGCGGTTTTCAACATCCGATCCGTGGCGAAGGACGCTCTCGAAATGTTCGTCAATGTACGCATCGGTCATTGCAAGACAGATAAAGCGGATATGCGGAATGTAATCCCCGTCGAAATCCTTCCTCCAGTCAAACGGCACATAGCAGCCTTCCACAATCAGGTCCTGGCAGTTCTCAATTGCCGTTTTGATCATCTCACGTACAATCGGCCACAGGTATTCTGTAAGCTCGTCATCGTCCTCCGGCGTAAGCACCGTGTTCCCGCTCCGGATCAGCCCCATCTTCAGATGGTCCATGGACAGATACGGAAAATGATACCGCTCAAGCATTCTCTGGGAAAGCACCGTCTTTCCCGTATGCGAAGCTCCCGTAATGATAATAACCATAACAATCCCTTCTGCCGGACGAACCGTCCGGTACTTTATTCCGCACCGGTCAGTGCGGCATCGGTTTCTTCCACCCGGTCAGGAGCATCTGCCCTCAACCCTCTTTGTTTCCGACAACTTTATCATAGATATCCAGTCCGAAGCTGGTAAGCTCCGGCTCGCTCTCAATCATATGATAGGTACGGGTGCCGTCCTCTCTCCGTTCCGCGGAAAGGAATTCCACGCCTGCTTCCGGCTTGTCCTTCGTCTCTTCATAGACGCGTTTTGCAAATGAAAGCAGATGCGTGACGGTCAATATCCGGACGCCCGCCTCATTCAGCGCGCGGACGATGTCATAAGCGATCAGCGCGCCTTCCTTCTCGGTCGTGGTTGCAAACGATTCGTTCAGAAATACAAGCGAACCATCCCCGATATGCTCGACAATACCGTTCATGCGGCTCAGTTCCTCACTAAGCCTTCCGCTGTTCATCGCGCTGTCCTCACGCCTCGTAAAATGCACGAATATCCGCGGGAAGATGCCGCTTTGAAACGAATGCGCCGTAACCGGAAGCCCGCACTGCATCATCACCTGCGCGATTCCGATGCTTCGAAGGAAGGTCGATTTGCCTCCCTGGTTGGCCCCGGTCACAATCAGCAGGTCCTTCTGCTTCATGGAACAGGTATTTCCGACAACCCGAACGCGCTGCTCAATGGCCATCACGACCTCTTTCAGATCCGTGAAGCAAAGATCCCTCCGGTCGCACACCTTCGGGAAGCAATACGTCAACCCGTACCGTCCCATATGCTCCCGAAGCTGCACCGCTCCGAGATAGAACGCCGACTGGAATTTCAGCTGGTCGAAGAATGTCTGGAACTCGTCGGTGAAGCCCTTCAGTTTCTTGATCAGATAACTGACCACGCCGTATTCCAACTGAAGCGTCTGTTCCTGAATCCGGGCGTCTTCCGTCGTCGGGAACGAATCCGGCACGCGGCTTTCTATAAACTTCTGGATCTTATCCCGCGTGCTGCCCCGGCGGTAGAATTTCGTGCTGCGGGATGCCACCTCCTGCACCTTCATGGAACTGAACTTGAGGCCGTCTTCAAGCCCGCATTCAAGCACAATTCTGGGGCGGATTACCTGATCGCGTCCCTCATCCTTCTGATCCAGCCCGTCCGTATAGAAGGATATGTCATCGAGAACCTTTCGGATTTCCTCCTCGCGCTCCTTTGAGAATACCCGGCCCAGCTCGTCCGTAAAGGAATGAAGGCCCTTCGAGGCAAGCTTCTCTTCCTGCGATAACACTTTCCGTATGTCCGCTAAGGAGTCGCACAGCAGATGCAGGACGCGGATGTCCGAAATCAGTTTCGTGACGGGGTTGCTCTGCTGAATCCTTCCTTTGGTGCCTCTTCCGAGTTCGTTCCAGCGAAGGATCACACGTGTGCTCAGCTCATACAGATTCCGCATCAGATCCGGCGCGTTCAGACTGTCCGCGACAATCTCCTGCCGGTATTCGATTTCTTCAGCCGTGCCGAGCGGGCTCATCATGATCTTCCGCATCACGTCGACGATATACGGGTCTTCTTTCTCAATCTTTTTCACTGCCCCGTTCTCGTAAATCACTTCCTTGGCGGCCGCCAGGAAAAGCGTCCGGAGTCCGAGGTCCTGAATGATGCTCGCGGTGTCATAATATACGTCTTCTCTGAGCCGTTCCCGGTCTTCATACAACAGGCAAACCTTCATAAGCGCTCCTTCAGCTGCTCGTATGTCAGCCGGTATTTATTCACCTGATTGGCCGCGCAGGCGGAATCTTCCGCCTCGCCCCGCTCGACTTTGTAGGTCGGAACGCCCTTCCCGTCAAGTGTTGCCCGAAGACTCACGATGCCGTTCTGTTCGTCAGCCAGTTCTTTGATATGCGTGACGTAAATCCCCATGCACGAAAGGTCGATGAAATGCTTAAGCACGCGCTTTCCCATAATCTGCGCGTCGTAGTTCGCCGCCGTCGTGAAAAGTTCGTTGATGACGACGAAGGTCCCGTTCTTCCGGTCTTTCATCATCGGTGCAAGACGCGTCAGCTCCTCCATCAGTTTGCCGCGCCCCGACTGCACGCTTTCTTCTACCGAAAAATGTGACTGCAGCCCCGGGAAGAACGGCACGTTCGCCGATTCCGCGGGCACATCGAGTCCCATTTTACTAAGATACACAAGCTGCCCGAGACTTCTCGCAAACGTCGTCTTGCCGCCCTGGTTCGGTCCGGTCAGAACGAAGAACCGCTCGCCCGGGTCGTAGCGGAAATCGTTCGGAACCACTTTCCGGCCGTCCGAAAGGGACGTGAGCGCAAGCGCAAGGTCATACAGGCCTTTCGCTTCCATCCGGCGGTTCTCATCCGTGTCGGGCGTTGTGAAAACAAAGCCCGCCTTTTCCATGTCCCGCTGCAGCGTGCAGAACGAAAGGTAGAAAAGAATCTCTTCCTCAAACCGACGTAACACCGGGGTATCTTCCCGCTCGCCGCGGGAAGCGATTTCCGAAAGAGCACGGAAGAATTCCGGTTTTTTCTTTCTTAAAACATCGAAGCAGGCACGTTCCAGTTCCGAAACCGAAACGTCCGCAACGAACGGATTCTGAAGCTGTGCGCTTTCATCGCCCGCTATTTTGCTGATCCATTCTTCATAAGCGCCGGCTCCCTGAACTTCTCCGAGCGACACGCTCATCCGGTCCCGGTCATACGTGATCAGAAAACGAAGCCCGCGAATCTCCTGAAGGATGCTCTTTGATTCCTCACGCATCTTAAGGTATTCGCTGCCGTTAAGAATCTCCCTAAGAATCCGGAGAAATTCCTGCATTCCGTGAGATGCCGGTTCCGCCGCGGAAAGCGCCTGTTCAAGTGCTTCATATGTGCTGCAATATGCATCTTCTTCGCGGATTCTCCAAACCGCTTTCTGAAGCGGATCGGTTACCTTTTCCTTTTCTTTTCGGAGGCTCTCCGCCCCGCCGAGATTCTTCGTAAAGGATATCAGCGCGTCGTAAACCGCGTCTTTTTTGACATCCGCATAGACGGCCCGGCGGAAGACTTCCTCCTCCGGGGTTTCCGGCATGAACAGGAAGTATTTCCGGACAGGCCTTCCCCATTTGGCGGAAAGCTTATCCATCACCTGAAGAAGATTCAGGTCCTGATGAAACGCTTCGCTTTCCGCCGCTTCATAATCCCTGCCGCACTGGCCGAGTATGCTGAATTGTTCCGTTGTCATCCTGCTCTCTTCTTCCATTCCCGATTCCTGTTCTGGCAATGTCTTTCTACGCTTCTTTTAACAGCCGCGGGATATCTTCCGGGCTCTTTACGAGATAGTCCGCGCCGGCGCCGGTTAATTCTTCTTCGGACCCGTAACCCCACAGCACGCCGATGCTCGGAAACCCGTTCGCCTTAGCGCCGTCGATATCCTGGTCACGGTCTCCGACCATCAATACCGCCGTCCGGTCCGTATCACCGAGCTTAGAAAGCAGATCGGCAATTACGTCCGCTTTTTTACTGATCCGGCCGTCCATCGTCGCCGCACCGAAATAATCAAAGTACTGATACAGGTCAAAATGCTTCAGAATCTGCACGGCAAACTCATACGGCTTGGAGGTCGCAAGCGAAACGGTGACGCCCATGGCGCGGAGTTCGCGAAGCATCTCCGGAATTCCGTCATAAAGCTTATTCTCAAAGATTCCGCCCGCGCGGAAATACTCACGGTAGTATACGACCGCCTGTGCGGCCTGCTCTTCCGTGAAATGAAAGTATTTCCGGAAGGAATCCGGAAGCGGAGGTCCGATGAACGGATACAATTCGCTCCGGTCCTTCACGTGAATATCAAATTTCGAAAGCGCGTACATAACCGAATTCGTAATTCCGATGGCCGGATCCGTCAGCGTTCCGTCCAGATCGAACAAACAACCAAGGTATTTCATGCAGCCTCCACTCAGTATTCCGTCTTTACATCCGTAAGGTCAAAAATCTTCTTAAACCGTTCTGCGTCCGCAGGCGTCCGGATTACCATCACTTCCGTGAAGTTCCCGCTCTTTTTGTCCTTGAAACCGGCAACCTTCTCGCCGGTACAGATGGAACTGCGGATTACGGCATACTGGGTCTTTGGATTATATGCGATCTTTTCGCGAAGGTTTTTCTCATACTTTGGAATCCGCATATCCGTTCCCCCGTTAGTTCATATACCGTTCCCGGATTTCCTCAATCACGTGCGACGTGCTCTTCTCAACCGTTCCGTCAGCAAACGGGCTCAGCAGGTTACCGGTCTTAAGCAGTTCGAGATAACCCTTGGTTCCGCCCGCGCGGCACAGTCTGAGATAATCCTCCCATGCTGCCTTCCGGTCGGTCTTCATCCGGCCGTAATACTGGAACGCACAGATCTGCGCAAGCGCGTACTCGATGTAGTAGAACGGGTACAGGAAGATATGAAGCTTCTGCATCCAGAACCCGCCGCTCTCTAAGAACGCGTTGCCGTCATAGTCTCTCCACGGCATGTACTTCTTCTCAATCGCCTTCCATGCTTTCCTCCACTCCATAGGAGTCATGTCGGGCTTAGCATATACTTCATGCTGGAATTCGTCCACGCTTACCAGATACGGAATCGTGCAGAGCGCACCGAAGAGATGCGCCGTGATGTATTTCTCCGAATTCTCGCCAAAGAACGATTCCATCCACGGATACGCAAAATGCTCCATCGACATCGAGTGGACCTCATTAATCTCCGATGTCGATCCGGAGAGCGCGCTGATCGGGATTGACCGCATCGCAAGATATCCCTGAAAAGCATGCCCCGCCTCATGAGTCAATACATCAACGTCGGCTTCCGTTCCGTTGAAATTGCTGAAGATGAACGGTGCCTTGTAAAGCGGCATCCGCGTCATGTATCCGCCCATATGCTTGCCCGGCTTCGTCTCCAGGTCATACAGCTCGTATTCCTTCATGAAATCGAAGAATTCTCCGGTCTCCGGGCTCATCGCACGGTACATCTGCCGCGCTTTCTCCACAAGTTCTGCTGCGGTTCCGATCGGAAGCGCGTTACCATCCGGGAACTTCAGCCCTTCATCGTAGTAGCGGAGCTTGTCAACGCCGAGGCGTTTTCTCTGCGCTTCATGGATTTCCGCTACGGCCGGCGTGATAGTCGTCCGAACCTGCTCACGGAAGCGGGCGGCGTCCTCTTTCGTGTAATCAAAGCGGTCCCTTGCGATGTACGCCATATCGGTATAAGAGGCAAATCCCATCTTCTTCGCCTTCGTATCGCGCACCTTCACGGCATCGGCAAACTGTGCCTCAAGTTCTCCGCTAATCTCTTCATACAGCTTCGCCCAAGCTTCGAACGCTTCCCTCCGCTCTGCGCGGTCGGTGCTCTGCATATGCTTCAAAAGCCCGTAGAAATTGCACTGCTCCCCGCGGAACTGCGTCGTCGCGCCCGCCGTCGTCTTCTGATATGCCTGCCGGAGCTCTCCCTCACGGATTGTTTCTTCGACAATCCGCTCATCGCTGGTCATCAATTCCGCATCAATCAGCCGAAAGAACTGGGCTCCGAACTCTTTCTCAAGTTCCTTCCGAAAAGGAGATTCCGCAAGCGCCTTCTGCCATGCGTTATACTGCGGAATGGTTTTCGCGAGTTCTTCGCGGAGCCATTTCATTTCGCCGTCATAGAACGGGTCCGCAGTATTGATCGTGTTACGGATGTGCGCAACCGTATACATGGAATCGGTCACATTTTCCGCTTCCTGCACTTCAAAATATACGTCACGGATTTCCGTAGCGCTCTTCGCTTCCCGGACCTTTCGCGTCGCCTCGGTAACCAATGCCTTCAGCGCCTCGATATCCGGGCGCTCGTACTTAATTTCGCTGAATCGAACCATAAGTTCCTCCTGAAAAATCCATACTTTTCTATTGTCGTTCCAGTAAACAGCAGTTTTCCACATGCACGCTCCCCGGGAACTGGTCGACCGGCTGGACGTGAACCAGGCGGTAGCCGCCCTCGCACAGAATCTTAAGGTCCCTCGCAAGCGTGGCCGGGTCGCAGGAAACATAGACAATCCGGGACGGTGCCATCGACAGCATCGTCTCAAGAAGCCTCCCGTCGCAGCCCTTCCGCGGCGGGTCGACGACAATCACGTCCGCACGGTAACGGTCGCTCTTTGAAACCAGTTTCGGAAAGGCCTCTTCCGCTGCGCCGACGAAGAATTTGGCGTTTGTAATCGCATTGGCCGCTGCATTCTTCTTCGCGTTTTCGATTGCTTCGGGCACAATCTCGATTCCGAACACCTGCTTCGCTGCCTTCGCAAGAAAGAGCGATATCGTCCCAATCCCGCAATAGAGATCCCATACCGTTTCGCTGCCGGTCAGTCCGGCAAATGCCAAGGCCGTATCGTACAGTACCTTCGTCTGCACGGGGTTAACCTGATAAAACGACATCGGCGAGATTTCAAAAGAGACGTCACCGATCCGGTCCGTGATGCACGGATTTCCGAAAAGAGGGATAAGCCGGTCGCCGAGAATAACGTTGGTGTTCGCGCGGTTTACGTTAAGCGAAAGCCCGACCACGCCGGGGATTTCCGAGAGCTTTTTCCAAAGCTTCTCGCCCGCGGGAATCTTCTCGCCGTTTATCACCAGGCAGACCGCAATCTCGCCGGTAGCAAATCCTTTCCGCATCAGGATATGGCGGACAAGTCCCTTCCCGGTTTCTTCCTCGTAAGGAGCCGCTCCGTTTTCCTCCATCCAGGAACGGACCGCGGTAAGAATCGCTTCGTGCCCGGGCCAGAGCATCATGCAGCTGTCGGTCGGTACAATCCGGTGCGTCCTTCCTGCGTAGAACCCGATTACGGCCTTTCCGTCCGTACCCCTTCCGACCGGAAACTGTCCTTTGTTCCGGTACGCGCGGGGCTCGTCCATTCCGATAATCGGGGAAACCTTGAAGTCCGTGAACCCGCCGATTCGCCGGATGCAGTCCTGTACCTTCTTCTGCTTTAACCGAAGCTGCTCTTCGTAGGACATATACGACAGCTGACAGCCTCCGCATCTTGCGGCCTGCGGGCACTCCGGTTCGATTCGGGACAGGGCGGCTTCAAGAAGTTCTTCGACCTTGCCGATTGCGTAGGTCTTCTTCGCCTTCAGAATGCGCACGGAACACACATCGCCGGGAATTGCGCGGTTCACGAAGACGGTAATCCCGTCCGCGTGTCCGATTCCCTCGCCGGTGTCGGTGATGTCCCCGATTGTCAGCGTGATTATCTGGTTCTTACTGAACATGTTGCTCCTTCGAAAAGTGCCGCCCGAACCGGCGGCACTTCGTATTCGATATTACTTGGAGGTCGGACGCACATTGCTGTCGAAGATTCTCTGAAACCCGAGCCAGCCGCCCGCCTGAGCTTCCGGCGTCGAGAAGAGTTCCTTGAGCGCCTCCATCTTGGCGTCGAGATTGTCCGCCATGCTGAGCGCGAACGCCTCGGCAATCGCAGGCTTCTTCGGAGAGCCGAAGGTCAGCTCGCCGTGATGCGCAAGGATGCAGTGCCTTAACTCGGATGCCGTCTTCTCCGGGAACCCGGGCACCTCTTCAATCTTCTTTCCGATATATTCCGCCCCGAGGAAGATGTGACCGAGCAGATTTCCGTCGTCGGTGTAATCATTTTCCGGGAAGGCAGAGATTTCAAAGAGCTTTCCGATATCATGAAAGATTCCGGCGGTGACCAGCAGGTCACGGTTCAGAATCGGATAGCTGTCCGCGAAGCAGACGCACATCTTCGCTACGCCGAGCGTATGCTCCAAAAGCCCGCCGACAAATGCATGGTGGATTCCCTTCGCGGCCGAATGATTCATGAACTTCTTCACAATCTCATCGTCCGAGAACACATTTTGCAAAAGCGCATGCATATGCGGTTCCTTCACGGAATCCATCAGCTTCTTAAGTTCCGAAAACATTGCCTTCGGGTCGCACGCCGTCGTCGGCATATAGTCCGAAACATCATACTCGCCCTCGTCCGCTTTACGGATCCGGCGGATGTTCAGCTGATTGCTGCCCTGGTACGTCGTGACCGAGCCCTCCACCTTCACGTAGTCCATCGCCTCGATGTTGGCTGCGCCGGGACCGATCTCCCACATTTTCCCGTCTATCGTTCCGGTCTTATCCTGCAGAAGAAGCGAGAGGTAATTCTTGCCGGTCTTGGCACGCAGTACCTGGCTCTGCTTACAGAGATAGACGTCCGTAACCTGTTCGCCTTCGCGCAATTCATTGATATATCTCATAAAAGCCTCTTTCTAAAAACTGATTTTAAAACTCTTTTTCATTTCCTTGCCGTTCCGGTAGAAGGTGACTTCGATATCTTCGCCCTTGTGGTAGCTCGTATAGATGCTGAAGAACTCTTCAACGGATGTCACTGCAGCGCCGCTTAAGTGCGTAATAATATCGCCCTGCCGGAACATCTGCGAAGCCGCAACGGAATCCTCACCGACCTTTTCGATAATGATTCCGTTCTGAAGCGACATCGACGAGAGCACATCATCGCTGATATCCTGAAAATGCGCCCCGAACTTCGGATAATTCATATCATTTGCAAGGAAGTTTAAAAGCGGACGGATCTTATCGCAGCTGATCGCCTCGATGCAGCAGCCGTCGTCGCGGAACCGGTTGGTGATGAATCCGACGAGTTCGCCCTTCGTATTCACGAGAATTCCGCTCTCGCCGCGTGCGCCGAGAATATTCGTTTCAAGAATCTCCAACGAAAGATCGGAGATATATACCTTCTTAGCACGGCTCGTGATAAAGCCCATATTGGCGGAAGTGCCGTGCCCGTCCGGATAGCCTAACGCGATGACCGCAGACCCGAGCGAAAGCTCGTTGGATTTACCGAACGCAAGCGGCTTAAGCGTCTCCTTCTCCTGGCCTGTAAACTCTTTGTATTTCACCGAAATCAGGAAGACATCGGCTTCTTCCGAAGAGGCGTACACCTCTCCGTCGGCTTTTCTTCCTCCGAAAAATGTGACTCGCACATGGTCATAATCCAGCGATTCCGCAAGGGAGTACGGCGTATAAATGACATAAGCCGTCCCGTTGTCCCCGATGATTACGCCGCTGACATTCGTAATGCTTTCCGTAATATCGCTGAAGACGGGATCCACAACATCCTTCACGTACGAAACGGTTACCAGATACGGCTCCAATGCCTCCGATGCGGTCTGTACGCCCTTGATGATGCTCTCAAAGCTCTCAAAGGCCTTGTCATCGACAATCGGCTGCACCTTTCCGCCGAGTTCCATGGCTACCGTGGGCGTCGGGCGGAGATTCACCGTCTCACGCTCATCCTTCGTGAAGAAATGCTGGATGACGTAATCCGAAATCCCGTAGGAACATCTTGCAATCACGCCGAACAAAACGGCGACACCGATGACGAGGAAGAAGGAACGGAGGTACTTCCGTCTCTTTTGCCATTTGCCGAGAGGAACACGTTCTTCTTTGATGAAACCGTAATTCTCCTCGGTTTCCGCCTTCCGGTTTTGCTTTTCGGGTTCTTTATTTTTGTTTTTTTCCTGGCTCATATATGCTCCTAACTATCCGCTCGCTGCAGACTGAAGACGAATTCGGTACCTTCTCCTTCGGTACTGATAACTTTTATGTTTTCATTATGCGCGGCAATAATCTGCTTGGTAATGGAAAGCCCGAGACCCGTTCCCCGCTTATCCTTACCACGGGAGAGGTCGGTTTTGTAGAACCGCTCCCAAATCTTTCCGATGGCGTCCTTCGGAATGCCGATACCGGTGTCTTTTACGGAAACGAGAACCTTGTCCCGCTTCTCCGCGACGACAACCGTCACGACGCTGTCCTGTTTGCTGAACTTGATGGCGTTATCAATCAGGTTATGCACGACCTGCTGAATCTTGCCCTTGTCCGCATAAGCGTATAATTCGTTCTCGGGAAATACGAGACGGATCTTCATGTTCTTCTGCGAGCATTTGCCTTCGAAGGTCGCCGACGATTGCTTCAGCATCTTAACGATGTCAAACCGCTCCCAGATCAGGCGTACACCTTTATTCTCGAAGTTACTCAGGTCAAGCAGGTCGTTCGTCAGGTTCGACAGGCGCTCGGTCTCGAACAGAATGATGTTCAGGTACTTGCCCTGAATTTCGTAAGGAATCGTTCCGTCCTTCATCGCTTCCGCATAACCCTTTATCGAAGTCAACGGGGAACGGAAGTCGTGGCTGATATTGGCCACGAAGTTTTTCTGGTAATCCACGAGGTTCGCATGCTGCTCGGCCAGCATATGCGCCGACAGCGCGATGTCGCGGTATTCATCCTTGCTTCGGATGCCGGCGTCTGCCGTGAAGTCGCCGTCCGTGTAGGCAATGATGGTTTTATGAATGCTGTTCAGGCATTTCGTGTGATAAGCGGCGAAAAGGAAGAACACAAGCAGAAGAACCAGAAGCCCGACCGCCGAAATCAGATTCATCCTTATGACGAACCGGTCCGCTTCCTCCAGAATCTTGTCCATGGACTCCGCCATCACGATATAACCTTTAATCCGGACGCCTTCCCTTACCGGCTCTACGGCGCAGAGCACTTTGCCGTCGGAAAGGCCCGGAACCGTGACATTTTCCTTATAGAGCGAATCCAGAAGATCGGGAACCGCTTCATTCAGGTTAATCTGGTTCCGGTCGAGATTCTCTCCGGTTGCGGCAATCATATTGCCGTCCGCGCCGACAACCCAGATATCGGCACCGAGCATAACGCGCACGGCCTTCATCTGAAGCATGAATGTGTTCAGCGTAAAATCTGACAGCGTATATTCGTTTATATATTCGTCCGAAATGACAACGCATTCCTTATACAGCCGCTCTTTGTGATCCTGTAACGTATCCCGCCGGTGGAGCGGACGGGCAATCAGGTTGATTGCCAAAAGAATCACGGCTGCCGCTGTCAGATAGACGAAGGCATATTTGTGCCAGACCCTGTACTTCATGGATTACTCCTGCAATAAAATCCTACAACTGATTCCGAAGTTCAAACTTGTAACCGATGCCCCATACGGTTCCGAGGCGCCACTCCTCATGGTCGCGAAGCTTCTCTCGAAGACGCTTGATGTGCACATCGACCGTCCGGGTATCCCCGACATATTCATAGCCCCAGATCCGGTCGAGAAGCTGTTCGCGGGTGAACACCTGGTTCGGATGCGACGCGAGGTAGAACAGTAATTCGAATTCCTTCGGCGGCATCTCCAGTTTCTTGCCCATATACGTAACCGCATAATTGGTCTGGTTGATAATGAGATCGGTATAAGCCACGTACTCGCCCTGCTGTTCCGTGGTCACCGGGTGCTGCTGGTCGTGCAGCGGCTCGGTCGGCGGATTCTCCTGACGGATTCTTCGGAGCACGGCCTTCACGCGGGCCACAAGCTCCTTCGAATCGAACGGCTTCATCATATAGTCATCGGCGCCTAGCTCGAGCCCGAGCACCTTGTCGAAGATTTCGCCCTTCGCGGAAAGCATGATGATCGGCGTATCCGATGTCTTCCGGATCTGGCGACACACTTCATAGCCGTCGATTCCGGGAAGCATCAGGTCGAGGAGGACAAGGTTCGGCTCAAACTCGGCAAATTGCTTCACCGCTTCCTCGCCGTCGCCCACGATTCTGGTTTCGAAGCATTCCTTCGTCAGATAAAGGGCAATCAGCTCCGCAATGTTGTTGTCGTCATCCACAATCAGGA
>CAMZEW010000040.1:0-13658 GCA_947305875.1 uncultured Lachnoclostridium sp. | reverse complement strand
ACACCTGCATGAGACCGCAGGATGTTTCAACATACCTTTATGAGATCAGTAAACTGTATAACGGTCAGGAGGATGCGGCGGGATTCATCAGAAACATGGATTATGCAATGCCCTTCAACGGCTCGGGGTCGGGACAGACGGATGACTACCGGGATCTGCGAGGCCTGGAAGTTGTCATTCTTGACTGGTGGTCAAGTCCGGACCTCTGGGACAATGTATCGAACGCTTACGAGGAAGCTTTCTTTGACATGCTGCATGAGGCGGAGAAGGAGCATAACTTTAAAATCCGCCGTCAGAACGGCGAGTACGGATGGGGAGATTCGTATACCGAAAGCGTGCTGTTAAGCATATCCGACAACTGTCCTGACGGAAGCATTATTCTTTTAGACAACCGTTGGGTCGCACCGCTTCTTTCAAGCGGCAAGATGCTTGACGTGAGCCGTGTTTCCACGGTTGACTGGAACGATGACAAATGGAACAAAGCGGTCAAGGACCTGATGACCGTGAACGGAGCAATCTACGGCTTCGCGGCAGGTACGGAAGCCAGAACCGGCGTGTTCTTCAATAAGGATATCTTTAAGCAGCTCGGGATTGACCCGGATGTACCGTATGATCTGCAGAAGGAAGGAAAATGGAGTTGGGAAACTTATCTGCAGCTCTGTAAAGAGGTAACGAAAGACACGAACAACGACGGTGTAACCGATATCTACGCGGTTGCCGGACAGCCGTATATTGTCGTTTATTCCGCACTGCTGTCAAACGGAACATTCGTCATTGAAAAAACAGCGGACGGCCTTCTGCAGATGAACGCCGATGCCCCGGACGTTAAGGCCGCGCTTGAGTTTGTTCGGAACTCCGTAGACCTCGGATACTTTATGCCGACTCCGGCTAAAGCGGATTGGGATTGGTACAAGAATGCCTTTTATGACGGAAAGACGGCGATGTACATCGAAGAGGAATGGGCAGGCCCGCAGGAAATCCGTGCAAGGGCTCCGTGGATCGATTACGGATTTGTATGCCATCCGTACGGACCGGCTGTAGGAAAGACGGTCTCCATAATTCGCGAGAACGTTCTGTTCATCCCGAACTGTGATAAGACGAAAAGCATTGCCGACGACATCATGTACGCATACAACTGGTATACTACCGTGCCGGAGGAATATATCGACGATGACAGCAGATGGAGGTCTACCTACGATTGGCAGTTTAACGACGAAAGAGCGGTAACGGAGACCATCCGGATGATGATAATCGATTGTCCGCAGTATATGGATGCCGGCTGTCTGGCTGTCGGTTTCGGCGAGAATACTTCCTGGTGTGATAACCTGATTAACGGCAAGACCGTGCAGGCAACAATCAGCGAAAACCGGTGGTATTGGCAGGACGAAGTAGACCAGTTCAACGCGAAGTTCTGGTAGGAAATGAAGCAAAATGTAAGGTGACGGAACATGCGGATTTTCTTCTTGCATTTTCCGGAGCAATATGCTACACTACAATTCCGTGGTATATTAACCCATATTCCTTGCTCCCGGTGAGTCGGGGGCCAGAGACCAAAAGGAGGTGCAGACAACTATGAACAAGTACGAGTTAGCGTTAGTTGTGAATGCAAAGATCGAGGATGAGGCCAGAGAGGCAGTTCTTCAGTCTGCCAAGGATCTGATCACGCGTTTCGGCGGTGTTATCACCAATGTTGACGATCAGGGCAAGAAGAAGCTTGCTTACGAGATCCAGAAGATGTCCGAAGGCTTTTACTACTTCATCCAATTCGATGCGGAAGCTACCGTGCCCAATGAAATCGAACAGAGAGTTCGTATCATGGACAACGTGCTTCGCTATCTGTGTGTTCGCGTAGACGAGCAGTAAAGGGGGAAGCCTTTATGAACAAAGTGATTTTGATGGGACGTCTCACAAGAGACCCCGAAGTAAGATATTCTCAGGGAGCCAACGCTACGGCTGTATGCCGTTACTCGATCGCCGTTGACCGCCGTTTTAAGCGGGAAGGCGAGCCCGATGCGGATTTCTTTAACTGTACCGTATTCGGTAAGGGCGCAGAGTTTGCTGAGAAATACTTAAAGCAGGGTACCAAGATTGTCGTATCCGGCCGTATTGAGAATGACAATTACACCAATAAGGACGGTCAGAAAGTATACGGTACCCGTATTCTTGTGGAAGAGCAGGAGTTTGCGGAGAGTAAGAATGCCGCAGGCGGCAACGGCGGAAGCTTCGGCGGCAGTGCCGCACCGAGCGCACCCGCACCGGCAGCTTCGACCGCAGGAGAAGGCTTCATGAACATTCCGGACGGAGTGGACGAGGAGCTCCCGTTTAACTAAGAATTTATAGGCTGTATTCCGTCAGCCTGACACAATCAGATAGGAGGTACACCGAAATGGCTTTTCAGAAGTCCGATAAGGGTGACAGAGGCGACGCTCCGATGAGAAAGAGAGTCGTTCGCAGAAGAAAGAAAGTTTGCGTATTCTGCACGGAGAAAGAAGAGAGCGGCATCGATTACAAGGATGTTAACAAGCTTAAGAGATATGTATCCGAGCGCGGCAAGATTCTTCCGAGAAGAATCACCGGCACCTGCGCGAAGCACCAGAGAGCCCTGACCGTAGCGGTCAAGAGAGCCCGTCATATCGCTCTTATGCCTTACACCGTAGAGTAATGAATACCCGATACCGGAGGAGTCAGTCCTCCGGTATTTTTTCGACTTTTTTTTGAAAAAGGAATTGACATTTTCCGAAACTCGTGATAGTATAAGCAAGCGTGTTAGGACAATCCTTACATGAGAATGCGGACTTGCTGGAATTGGCAGACAGGCATGACTAAGGATCATGTGCACATAGTGCGTTCGGGTTCAAGTCCCGTAGTCCGCAGCGAAGACCTCTTTCGTCGTATGACGGAAGAGGTTTTTTGTTGTAAAAATGCGGTTTTTCTGCTATACTGTATTTTGTGGCATTTTGTGCCCAAACGGGAGCGGAATGCGATTATTAAGGCGTTTGAACGCCGGTGTGCGGAGGACAAGATGATATCTGAAAACAGCCTGATATTAGGCACCTTTTTTGATTCCCTGTGGGAGTTCCTTTCGTCGGGAACTGCCATCACGATTTACTTTGTAACACTGTTTTTGTGCATCGCCGCGCTGATTGCGACCGTGCTCATCATGGTGAACACGGAGAAGAAGACGAACGCGCAGGGCGCAGCGGTCCGTTACGACGAAAACGGCAACCCGATTGAGGAGGACGGAATTACGTCCCGCTTCCATTCGCTCGTGCAGACCGACATGGAGATGGGCTCTTACGAGCCGCCGGTTTACAATAACCGCATCACGCTTGCCGGAATCTGCAAGAATTTCCGGGATTTTGCGGCGTCGCAGCTCGGCCTTTACTACAGCGAGGAGGACGTGCGCAAGTTCGTCGCCGGCCTCGGCGTATCGCACCTCGTTGTCATGCAGGGTCTGTCCGGTACCGGTAAGACTTCGATGGCGACGGCCTTCGGCGATTACCTGAAGAACCATTCGACCGTTATTTCCGTGCAGCCGATGTGGAAGGAACGCTCCGACATTATCGGTTATTTCAACGAATTCACGAAGCGTTTCAGCGAAGGAACGCTTCTCAAGAAGCTTTACGAAGCGCGCTACACGGACGAAATCTACGTCATTGTGCTCGATGAGATGAATATCGCCCGCGTCGAGTATTACTTTGCGGATTTCCTGTCCCAGATGGAATTAAATCCGCAGAACCGTTATCTCGAAGTCGTTTCGGACACATGGCCGGATGACCCGAGACTGTTCGAGCACGGGATGCTTCGCATTCCCGAGAACGTCTGGTTCGTCGGCACGGCGAACAACGACGATTCCACGTTTGCCATCTCCGATAAGGTATACGACCGTGCGATGGTAATGAACCTTGACCGTAAGGCGGATTTCTTCGAGCCGAGTTACAATAACGGCGACAAGGTTTCCTTTAGGCATTTTGCGGCTCTTGTGCAGCAGGCGAAACAGATGTTCCGGTTATCGGATGAGATGCGCGCGAAGATTGCCGCCGTCGATAATTTCCTGACCGAACGTTACCGCATCACTTACGGAAACCGTATCCGCCGCCAGATGGAGGAGTACATTCCGGTTTACATGGCGTGTGGCGGAAGCGAGGAGGAGGCCGTTGACGACCTGCTTTCGAAGAAGGTACTTCGGAAGTTGGACGGCTTGAGCCCGGTTGTCATCCGTTACGGTATGGATGAGATGGAAGGGCTGTTTGCGTCCGTATTCGGTGCGGACCGTATGCCTCTTTGCAGAGACAGCCTTGAGCGTCTCCGCAGGAACTCCCAGTAGGAGGGCGACGGAAGTATGAGCCACACGACTATGGACCAGTACCACCGCGCTGCGAAACGCTTTGCGGCGGAATTAACCGATACGAAAGAAACGACGCGGCTCCGCACGCTGATTGCGAAAAGCAACCGGGCGGAAGAACGGCTTTCGTCGGTCTATTTCGACGTCACGATCGACGACGAATGGATTGACCGGATTGAGCGTTCGCTGCCGCATCTTGAAGCCGCCATCCGCGAGGACCGGCAGTTTATCAAATCCGAGGGAAATGTGACGCCGATTGAACGCGTACGCAAGGTGTCCCGCGCCTCGGTCGAGCATCTCGCGCGTCACAGCGAGATGATTACACACGTTCCGGACGAGGGCGACGACCTGATTCCGGACAAGCTGAAAGTATACGAAAACGAGAGCAACTACGCGGTTTACGAGAACCGTGTCCTTTACATGGTGCTCTGCTATACGAGAGACTTTCTCGATTACCGTTATTTCCGGATTGTGAAGGCATGGAACGAGCGGAGTTCGGACATGTCCTTCAAGAAGGACCTCCGCATGGAGGGACGCAAGGTCTCCTTCGAGGCGAAGCTTTCCGACCAGTCGGCGGGCATGACCGAAGAGGAAGAGAAGACGGCGAGAAAGGTAGCCAGGATCGAGAACGCGGTCAGCGCGGTAGCGGTCCTTCTTGCGATGCCTTTGATGAAGGAAGTGTCATTTGCCCCGATGGTAACCCCGCCGATTACGCGGACGAATGTGCTCCGCATGGATGTGCATTTCAAAGAGGTCGTCGCGCTTTATGATTTCTTAAGCACCTACACCGGGGACGGCTTTACGTTAAACCGTCACGAGAACGCGCAGGCGCCTTTCTCGGAAGCGATGGAACGCGAGATCACCGAGCTGATGATGACCGCGATGTACCTGAATTATAAGTACGGGAAGAACGCTGCAGACGAGCTCGAGGAGCGTTACCGCGCCGAGGAGGAACAGAAGCGCGTAGAGGAGTTCCTGGCGCGTGAGGCAAGGCTTCAGGCACTGCGGGCAGGGCTTCCGGGCGGAGAGATGAACGCAGAGGATTTCCTTCAGGTCCTGGATGACGAAATCCGGATCCGCGAGGAGCAGATTGCGGCGCTTAAGGGCGAGGTTTCGAAGACCGACACCTACCGTAATGCGGCTGCCGCGGCGGAGGAGCGCGAGTCGGAAATCCGCGATACGATGGAACGTTTCCGCAAGGAGACAAGCGAAGCAAACCGCCGCGCCGACATGGTGCAGAACGAGGAGCGGCTCCGCCAGGAGAAGCTGGTCGCGGAAGTGAACGAGCTTCGAAGACGGCTTTCGGAAGAAACCGAACGGTCCCGCGTCTACCATGCTCGGATGCTCGGCATGATGGAAGAATACGGCGTCAACAAGGGGGAGGATTTCTCCGACCGGGATGCCTTTTTGGAGCTTGAAAAGGAGCGGGACGCGCTTGAGCGCATATACCGCAGTAACTGGAAGAAAGCAAAGAAGAAGATCCGCAGACGGATCCTGTGGGGAAAGAAGGAAGAATCATGAGAGAAGAAAAGAAAGGGTTCTCCTACCTGCGTCTGTTTCTTGTGATCGGAGCGGTGGCACTGATCCAGGTCGTGTTCATCCTGGTCGGAATCAGTCAGAACGGCGGCACGACGATGTCGGAGGTTTTCGGGGAAGGAACGCTTGTGCACTCCGAGACCGTTTATCTGGTGCTGCTTTTAGCACTTCTGCTGCCGATTGCTTTGATTGCGCTGACGGTTATCCTTGTGCGGGATAAGGTAGGCTTCAACCTGTTTGCAAAGAAGAAGGAAAAGGATGACGGCATCCGGTTCCGCGCGCTGTGCGGCACCGACCGCGAGATGGAAAACCGTCCCGCTACGGCGTACCAGACCGGCGTCAGCCTGCAGTGGATCTGCAAGGACTTCCGCAATTACGCGGCGGCCAATCTGCAGTTATACTATGACCTGGAAGATATCAGACGTTTCGTGTCCGGTTTCGCCGTGTCTCACCTGATGGTGATGCAGGGTCTTTCCGGAACCGGTAAGACATCGTTAGCTACCGCCTTCGGCGACTACCTCGGCAACCGCTCCACGGTAATCTCGGTACAGCCGATGTGGAAGGAACGCGCCGACGTGATCGGTTACTTCAACGAATTCACGAAGCAGTTCAGCGAGAGCGCGCTCCTTAAGAAGCTGTACGAGGCGCGTTATAACGACGAGATCAATGTCATCGTTTTAGACGAGATGAATATCGCGAGAGTGGAGTATTATTTTGCGGATTTCCTTTCGCTGATGGAACTGAGTGAGGACAACCGTTTCCTCGACATGACCTCGGACTCCTGGCCGCAGGACCCGAAGCTTTTCAAGGACGGCCGTTTTCTTATTCCGGAAAATGTGTGGTTCATCGGCACGGCGAACAACGACGACTCCACATTTGCCATCTCGGACAAGGTGTACGACCGTGCGATGGTCATGAATCTGGACCGCAAGGCAAACCCGTTCCGCGCGCCGCAGTCCGCCGGCATCCGGATGTCGTATTCGTACTTCCGGAAGCTTATCGAAAGCGCCAAGAAGACGGTTTCGATGTCGGGCGAAAACCGGCGTAAGGTGGCGGAGATTGACCGCTGCCTGATGGACAATTTCCATATCACTTACGGTAACCGTATCCGAAAACAGATGGAAGAGTACGTTTCGGTGTTCATCGTCTCCGGCGGTACCGAAGAGGACGCGCTCGACGATTTCATGATGAAGTAAGTATTCCGGAAGCTCGAGGGCCAGAATCCGGCGATTATGGCGAAAGCCAGCGCCGTGCTCGAAGAGAAACTGAGCGAACTGTACGAAGAAGAACAGATGCCTTTGTGCCGCAGCTATCTGCATTTCCTGCGGCAGCTCGCATCCTGAGGGGGATTTTATGAAGAAGAAGAAAACACCGGTTTACATAGTCGGTGGTCTGTGCGTGGCACTGCTTGCCCTGATGATCATTCTGACGGCAATCATCGCCTCGGGAAGCTTCCATCTGAGGAAGACGCAGATTGTCATCCGGACCGGTTCCGACGAAAAAGAATATGACGGCAAGCCGCTTACCTGCGACGAGTGGATCCTCGAAAAGGGTACGCTTGCGAAGGAGCACACGCTGTATGTGGAAGTCCGCGGCGAACAGACGCGGGCCGGCGTGAGCGACAACGTTGCCGATGTCGTAATCTACGACCGCGGCGGCATGGATGTTTCGGACCAGTACGATATCGTAATCGATGCCGGCAAGCTTGAAGTAACAAAACGGAAGCTTACGGTGGAGAGCTATTCCTCTTCCCGTATCTATGACGGCAGCGAGTTCACGCATGAGCAGGCCAAGCTTGCGAAGGGCCGGATTTCGAAGGGACACCATCTTACGACGACCGATTTTATCACGGTGAAGGAACCCGGCGTGTATCAGAACACATTTACCGCTTTGATCTTAGATGACGAAGGAAACGACGTCTCCGACCGCTACGATATCACTTACGTCTACGGGGAAATCGTCGTGAAGTACGGGACGCTTTACGTCGTATCGGGAAGCAGCTCAAAAGAATATGACGGCATGCCTTTAAGTGACCCTTCCTGCAAGCTTGAGGAAGGAAAACTTGCGGAAGGCCATCAGATTAAGATGGAAGCAACCGGAAGCATCACAACGGTCGGCCAGTGTCCGAACTCCGTCAGCGTAAAGGTGTTCGACAAGGGCGGCGCCGACGTGACGAACCGGTATGAAATCGTTCTCGGGGAAGGGCTTTTAAGCATTACGCCGAGACACATCGTGATCCGCACGAAGGACGTCCGGAGAAAGCTTGACGACAGCGCGGATTATAACGACTGGGAAATCGTCGAGGGCGAGATTGTTCCCGGCGATTCGATTACGGTCCGGACAGCCCAGCAGACTCACGACCGGGACGACGGACCGGGTTCGTTCGACAACCTGATTGTCTACACGAACATTTCGTCACTCGACCGGGTCGGGGAACTGTCCAACTGTTACCGTATTGTTGCAAAATGTGGGAGATATGAAATTACGGAGTAAAGAGCTATGTATGAGCAGTATGAGCGGAAAATGCAACGCATCGCTGCATTTATCCGAAGATACCGGATTGCGCTGATTGCGGCGGTTCTGGTGCTTCTGGCGGGCGTTTTCTTCGTCTTCGGCGTAGGCGTCACATGGAACGAAGTGTCGTGCCGTTCCGTCGTGTACGGACAGCTGCCGGAACCGGAGGCATCGTCGTCCGTTTCGAAGATCGTGTATGAATACCGTTCCGTCTCCGAAGACGAAGACTGGAGCGAAGAGGTTCCGAAGGACGCGGGCGAGTATGAGGTCCGCGCAACGAGCGTTTCTGTGTTCGGAATCCGAAGGAGCGCCGGCAAGGCGACGTTTACAATCCGGCCGAAGCGGCTGGTTATCAGTTATGAGGGTGACGCGGTTTATTCGGACACGCAGGAAACGGAAGTCAATGCTTCAAGGCTTCGGGCGGACGGACTCGAGTACGGCGATAAGCTGTCCGGAAATTTTGCATGGGACGAAAGCCCGGCGAATAACGGCGGCCGGACGATCTTCCCGAGCTTTGCGGAAATCGTCCATAAGAACGGAAGCATTGCCAACGACTGTTACGAAATCGAGTATGAGCCGGGTACGATTAAGGACGGAAGAATACGGCTTATTCTGGTGACCGGAAGCCTGAGCGTCAAGTATTCGGGAAACCCGAAGGAAACGGTTTCCTGCGACAAGATTTCGGTGCAGGGCGGCAGTCTGAAAGAAGGCCACACGCTTGAGGCGCACTGTGTCACGAAGGTCAGCGGGTTCGGAAGCAAAGAGAATAAACTCGATGACGATAACGTCCGGATTGTCGATGCGGACGGTAAGGACGTAACGGGTCAGTATATTATCGAAATCCGTTACGGCACGGTTTCGTTTGACAGGCGGATTATCTCCATAAGCAGCGAATCCGCCGAGAAGGATTACGACGGCACGCCGCTTACGAAGGAAGGCTTCACGATCGGCGGCGACGGCCTTGCGGACGGGGACCATCTTGACGCGAAGTGTCTCGGTACCCGAACCGAACCGGGTGTTTCGAACAATGATTTTGCCGTCTTCTCAATCCAAAGCGATACCTACGGTGACGTGACCGACTGCTATGAGATTTCCGAGAAATACGGCAAGCTGAAGATTAACTATCCCGAGGACGGCACGATTGCCGGAACGGACGAGAACGAGTTTGACCTGACTCACGAGGGCGGTCTGCGCTCCGGAAACAACGGCTCCGGAAATAAGACCGTGCTGTTCGGTTTCCGCGGACAGACAAGGCGGATGTACTATTTCCGCGAGAACAACTATATGTATTACGACGGCCACACCTGGAAGAACCCGGAAGGCGGCGTACAGTATGAGCCCGAAGCCGAGTATATGACCGGCGGGGCACTGTGGGACGGCGGTTACCAGCTGGACCGCGTGCTGATCCGTAAGCTGCGGCTTAACCACCGGATTTATCCGTATTTCATGGCCTGGGGCGAGGACGAGAGCACGGAAAGCTACTACGAGTATTCGTGCGACGCTTATACGCTCGGGTATGAGGATACGTTCGATTACCCGTATCACTATGACACCCAGCTTCTCAATAAGTATTCCGAGTACGTCTGGAATCACTACATGGACGTTCCGGACGATGTCCGGAAGGTGCTTTTGGAGCTCGGGAATTCGGCAGGCATCCGCGCCGACAGCATGACGCTGATTCAGGATATCGCGGATTACATCTCGACGGCAGCCGTGTATGACCTGGACCATCCTGCTTTTCCGCAGAATGAGGACCTTGTCATCTACTTCCTGACGAAGAGCAAGCGCGGCATCTGCCAGCATTACGCAAGCGCGGCGACGATGATGTACCGGACGTACGGGATACCGGCAAGGTTTGTCGTGGGATTTGTCGCACAGGGCAAAGCCAACCAGTGGGTGGAAGTGGACACCGACGCCGGACACGCTTGGGTCGAGGTGTTCCTTGAGGGAACCGGCTGGGTTCCGGTCGAGGTAACCGGAAGCGGCGGAAACAACGGCAACACCGGAGGCATCTCCGGCGGATTGGTGGATGGCGGCGACGGCGGCGGAGATTACCGCGCCGACGTGGTAATCGGCTTTGAGACTTATTCGAAGGAATATGACGGACTGCCCGTTCATTTCACTGATCCCTCGTGGTACATTGTAGAGGGTTCGCTCGCACCGGGCGATACGGTTTATGTTCCGAAGATTACGATTGACGCGCCTCCGGAGGCGGGCATCACGCGAGAGGACGTCGACGTTCGGATTCTCGACTCGAGCGGACGCGACGTGACCTACGAATATTCCTTCGGCATGTATCTGCCGTATGTGGAGATTAAGAAGCGAGAGATTACGATTGCAACCTACGGAATGACGGTCGAAGAAGGAGACGGCCCCGCGCGCAACAACCGGTGGTACATCTCCAAGGGAAGCCTTGCGAGCGGCGATACGATTGAAATCCAGATCACCGCGGTTCAGGATACGGTCGGACGCCGTCAGAACTGGCCGGATTACGTACGGATTTATAACGAAAAGCAGGAGGAAGTTACCGAAATGTACAACATCTCCTACAAACCCGGATATCTCGAAGTAATAAGCGAATAGCGGCCTAATAAGGGGGTGGCGGATGCCATCCCCTGCTTATAAAAGAAAGGAAACACAGGCATGCAGCGGGACAACAGACAATTTATCAAGATGACCGAAACGCCGGTTGTGCCGCTTGTGATCAAGCTCGGCATCCCGACGACGATCAGCATGCTCGTGACGACGGTTTATAACCTCGCGGACAACTATTTCGTCGGGCGGCTCGACAACACGAGCGCTTCGGGCGCTATCGGCGTCGTCTTCGGCCTGATGGCGATTATCCAGGCGTTCGGCTTCATGTTCGGACACGGTGCGGGCAGCATCATTGCGCGTTCGCTCGGCAAGAAGGATACGGGAAATGCGACGAAATTCGCAAGTACCGGCTTCTTCTGCAGCCTCGCTACGGGCGCCGTGATCACGGTGCTCGGACTAACGTTTCTGACGCCGCTTATGAGGCTTTTAGGAAGCACGGAGACGATTCTTCCGTACGCGAAGCAGTACACGACGTATATTCTTCTTGCGGCGCCTTTTCTTGCGACGAGCTGCGTGCTGAATAACATCCTACGATACGAGGGAAGAGCCAATCTCGCGATGATCGGTCTGATGTCGGGCGGCCTTTTAAACATCTTCTTAGACTGGCTGTTTACGTTACGCTTAGGGCTCGGTGTCACCGGCGCCGGTATCGCGACGGCGATTTCGCAGACGATCGGTTTTCTGCTTCTGCTGTCGATGTTTCTGCTCGGAAAGACCGAGAGCAAGCTTTCCGTCAAGGAGTGTTCGCTGAACCCTTCGGACATCTTTCTGATCTGCGCTACGGGGTTCCCGAGCATGCTCCGTCAGGGGCTTTCGAGCATCTCGACAATGGTTCTCAATCACCTTGCGGGAAGCTACGGCGACTATGCGGTTGCGGCGATTACAATCGTGAACCGGATTAACTTCTTAGCGTTCGCATTTGCCCTCGGAATCGGCCAGGGCTTTCAGCCCGTTGCCGCGTTCAACTACGGAGCAAAGAAGTATTCCCGCGTGCGGCAGGCTTTCATTGTGACGCTTGTCGTCGGGGAGATTATCCTTGCCGTAATGGCGGGGCTCGGGTATTTCTTCGCGCCGAAGCTGGTTCGCGTTTTCCAGAAGGATAAGGACGTGATTAAGATCGGAACCGAGGCGCTCCGTTTCTACATTCCTGCGCTTTTCTTCCAGCCGGTTTCGGTGTTCGCGAACATGCTGTTCCAGTGCATCGGCTCGAACCGGATTGCGTCGTTCCTGTCGGGGCTCCGAAGCGGCGTGGTATTGATTCCCGTGCTCTTCGTAACCGAGATGGCGCTCGGGCTTAGGGGCATCGAAGTGGCTCAGCCGATTACCGATGTCATCACATTTTTAATCGCGCTTCCGTTCGTTGTGAGGCTTCTTCGGAGCTTCCCGCCGGACGGGGAAGAGGTCGTCCGGACCGCCTGATTATCTATAAGTGAAACTTATTAACTTATTAAGTGAAATAAATAATTGTTTTCCTTGATAATGGCATTTTCATTCGCTATAATAAGAGCATAAAATGAGTATCCCTTAGGAGGTCGGAACGCATGAAAACAGTATCTTTGAAGCAGGAACTGAGCAGTAATTCGTATCCCGGTCGCGGAATCGTAATCGGTAAATCCGCAGACGGAAAGTACGCAGTTACTGCTTATTTTATTATGGGACGGAGCGTGAACAGCCGGAACCGCATCTTCGTTGAGGACGGCGACGGAATCCGCACGCAGGCATTCGATCCGTCGAAGCTTTCCAACCCGAGTCTGATCATATACGCACCGGTGCGCGTGCTCGGCAACAAGACGATTGTGACGAACGGCGACCAGACCGATACGATTTACGAAATGATGGATAAGCAGAGCACGTTCGAGCAGGCGCTCCGCACCCGCGAATTCGAGCCCGACGCTCCGAATTATACTCCTCGTATCAGCGGCATCATGCATGTCGAGAACGGCACGTACAACTATGCGCTTTCGATTCTGAAGAGCAACGGCGGAGATCCTTCTTCGTGCAACCGTTTCACATTTGCCTATACGAACCCGAAGGCCGGCGAGGGACGTTTCATTCACACCTACATGGGTGACGGAAACCCGCTTCCGAGCTTTGAAGGCGAGCCGACTCCTGTGGATATCGAGGGTGATATCGACGCGTTCACCGAGCTTGTATGGAACAACCTGAACGAGGACAATAAGGTGTCCCTGTTCGTTCGTTTCATCGACATTGCAACCGGCAAGTTCGAGACGAGAATCGTGAACAAGAATCAGTAAAAAACAGAAGTCTGAGCGCCGAACGGCAATCAGAGAAAGCAGAAGACTGTGCGCCGGAAGCTGCGACGAGAACGGCGACGTTTCGCCGGAGCGTAATCCGGGTATCAGAAAGAATAGAATCGGAGGAATCAAAATGAACGAACTGGAACTGAAATACGGCTGTAACCCGAATCAGAAGCCGTCCCGTATCTTCATGGAAGACGGAAGCGATCTGCCGATTACCGTTCTGAACGGCAAGCCGGGCTACATCAACTTTATGGACGCTTTCAACGGCTGGCAGCTTGTAAAAGAACTGAAGAAGGCGACCGGACTTCCGGCTGCGACTTCGTTTAAGCATGTAAGCCCTGCAGGCGCCGCGGTAGGCCTTCCGCTTACCGACACGCTCCGTAAGATTTACTGGGTGGACGATCTCG